>JAOPXW010000324.1 GCA_025964935.1 Friedmanniella sp.
TTCCTGCTGTGCGGCTGCAGCGGTGGATCACCGACATCACCGCGGGGCTGACCGTCGCGGACGTGGACCGGGTGGTCATGGACGGGGACCTCGGCGGTGTCGCCGCCCTGCCGAGCGGGCCGACCCCGGCCGTGGTGGGGGCGCTGGTCTTCATGATGACCGGCTTCGGGCTCGGCTGGGTCAACGCCGCCGCGGACTACTCCCGCTACCTGCCGCGCCGGACCCCGAGCCGGGGCGTGGTCGGCTGGACCACCCTGGGCTCCTCGTTGGCCCCGGTCGTGCTGCTGGTCTTCGGCCTGCTGCTCGCCGGGTCCTCGCAGGAGCTGTTCGACGGGATCCAGAACGACCCGATCGGGGCTCTGACCACGCTGCTCCCGACCTGGTTCCTGGTCCCCTTCGCCGTGGTGGCCGTGCTCGGCCTGGTCGGCGGGGCGGTGCTGGACATCTACTCCTCCGGGCTGGCCCTGCTCAGCGCCGGGGTGCGGATCCCGCGCTACGCCGCCGCCGCCGTGGACGGCCTGCTGATGGTGGCAGGCTCGCTCTACGTGGTCTTCGCCGCTCCCGACTTCGTGACCCCGTTCCAAGGCTTCCTGATCACCCTCGGCGTGCCGGTGGCGGCGTGGTGCGGGGTGATGCTGGCCGACGTCGCCCTGCGCCGCGGCGACTACGACGAGCCCGGCCTCTACGATCGCGCCGGCCGCTACGGCGACGTCGCCTGGACCCCGGTCCTCCTGGTCGCGGTGGGCACCTTCCTGGGCTGGGGACTGGTCACCAACTCCCTGGCCGGCTGGCTCGGCTGGCAGGGCTACCTGCTGGGGCCCCTCGGTGGGCGGGAGGGTGCCTGGGGGTACGCGAATCTGGGGGTGTTGGTCGCCCTGCTGGTCGGCTTCCTCGGCACCCTGGCCCTCAGCCGCCGCCGGGTCCGCGCCCAGGAGTCGCTGCCGGCCGGGGCGTCGGCGTGACCGCCTGGCTGGTGGCCGTCGACCTGCAGCACGTGTTCGGCGACCCGGACAGCCTCTGGGCGACTCCCGGCTTCGCGGACGCGGTCACCGGCACCCGCGCCCTGCTGCCGGCCTTCTCCGGCCGTACGGTGCACACCCGGTTCGTCGCCCCGGCCGAGCCGACGGGAGCGTGGGTGCCCTACTACGCGGACTGGCCGTTCGCCCTGGTGCCCGAGGACGACCCGCTGTACGCGCTCGTGCCCGGCCTGGCCGACCCGGCGGACCCGGTCGTCACCGCGACCACCTTCGGCAAGTGGGGGCCCGCCCTGGCCGCGGCGACCGGCGGGGCCGACACCCTGGTCCTCACCGGGGTGTCCACGGACTGCTGCGTGCTCTCCACGGCCCTGGCCGCCGCGGACGCGGGCGTGGCTGTCCGGGTGGTGGCCGACGCCTGCGCCGGGCTCACCCCGGCCGACCACCAGCGGGCCCTGGACGCCCTGGCCCTCTACGCCCCGCTGGTCCGCCTGACCACGGTGGCGGAGGTGCTGGCCGGCATCTGAGCGAGACGACCCCGACGCGCGGGCGGGGCGGATGGTCCCCGCCCGCGCCGCTGAGGTCGGCCCTGGACCGCAGTCAGGGCCGCGGGTCGACCCTCACCGGGGTGTCGAGGACCCGGTCCGGTCCGACGGTGCGCAGCGCACCGACCAGCTCGACCCCCACCGGCGGCAGGGGTGAGCCGCCGGCGTGGCCGACGGTGAAGGTGAGGTGGCCCGGTTCCACGATCCGGCGCAGATCCACCCCGGTGAACGCCGTCCGGTCGGCGTGCACGCTGAAGGTGACCCGGGCCGAGGCGCCCGCGGCCAGCGGCACCCGGGCGAAGCCGACGAGCTGGGTCACCGGGCGGGTCACGCTGGCCACCGGGTCCTGGAGGTAGAGCTGGACCACGTCGGTCCCGTCCCGGTCCCCGGTGTTGGTCACGGTGACCGCCACCTCGACCAGGCCGCCGGTGTCGATCTGCGCGTCGGAGACGGTCAGGTCGGTGTAGCCGAAGCTGGTGTAGGACAGGCCGTGCCCGAAGGCGTACGCCGGGGTCGGGTCCAGGTTGCTGACCCCGTGGCTGTTCTGGCCCAGCGGCGGGGCGAGGTAGGTGTGCGGCTGGCCGCCCGGGTGGGCCGGGACCTGCACGGGCAGCCGACCGGACGGGTTGACCCGCCCCGACAGCACGCCGGCGACGGCGCCGCCGCCCTCCTCCCCGGGGAAGAAGGCCTGCACGATCGCCTGCGCCCGGCCGGTGTAGGCGCCCAGGGCGTACGGCCGGCCCGACAGGGCGACCAGGACGACCGGGACCCCGGTCTCCAGGACGGCCTCCACCAGCGCCGCCTGGTGACCGGGCAGGGCCAGGTCCTCGGCGTCGCAGCCCTCGCCGGAGGTGCCGAGGCCGAACAGTCCGGCCAGGTCCCCGACCGCCAGGACGACGACGTCGCTGCGCCGGGCCAGCTCGACCGCGGCGGGCAGACCGGACCGGTCGCCGCCGGAGACCGCGCAGCCGGCGGCGTGGGTCACCTCGGCCTGCGGCAGCTCGGCCCGCAGGGCGGTCAGCACCGAGTCGGCCCGGATGCCCAGGTCGAAGCCGGGGTACTGCGGGATGACGTGGTTGGGGAAGGCGTAGCAGCCGAACAGGGACCGTACGTCGTCGGCGCACGGCCCGATCACGGCCACCCGGCGGGTCTCGGCGCTCAGCGGCAGCAGGCCCTCGGGGTTGTCGAGCAGGACGACACCGGCCTCGGCCAGCCGGCGGGCCAGGTCCCGGTTCGCCGCCGAGTCCAGGTCGACGGTGTCGTCGGCCGTGACGGTCCAGCCGGCGTCCAGCAGCCCCAGCTCGAGCTTCTGCCGGAGCAGCCGCTCCAGCGCCCGGTCGACCAGGCTCTCCGGCACCCGGCCGGACTCGACCTCGGCCACCAGCGGCTCCGCGTAGCCCAGGGTGGTGGGCAGCTCGACGTCCAGACCGGCGGCCAGGGCCAGGGCCGCGGCCGCCCCCGGGTCGCCGGCGACGCGGTGCATGCTCTCCAGGAACGCGATGGACCAGTAGTCCGAGACGACCGTCCCGGTGAAGCCCCACTGCTCGCGCAGCAGCTCGGTCAGCAGCCAGTGGCTGGCCGCCGCGGGCACGCCGTCGAGGTCGGAGTAGGAGTTCATCACGCTGCGAACGCCGGCCTCGCGGACGGCGTACTCGAAGGGCACCAGGATGACGTCGGCCAGCTCGCGTGGGCCGATGGAGACCGGGGCGTGGTTGCGGCCGGCCCGGGCGGCGGAGTAGCCGGCGAAGTGCTTCAGGGTGGCGATCACGCCCTGGCTCTGCAGCCCGCGGACGTAGCCGGCGCCGAGCCGGGCGACCAGGTACGGGTCCTCGCCGAGGGTCTCCTCGACGCGGCCCCAGCGGTAGTCGCGGACCACGTCCAGCACCGGGGACAGGCCCTGGTGGACCCCGACGGCGGCCATGTCGGCCCCGATCGCGGCGGCCATCTCCTGCACGAGGTCGGGGTCGAAGGTGGCCCCCCAGGCCAGCGCCGTGGGGTAGACGGTGGCCTGGTAGGCGGTGAACCCGGTCAGGCACTCCTCGTGGACGAGCGCGGGGATCCGGAGCCGGCTGCCCTCGAGCACGGTCTGCTGCAGCTGACGCAGCCGCGCGACCCCCTCGGCGACCGTGACCGGTGCGGTCCCGAAGACCCGGGTCAGGTGCCCGATGCCCCAGCGGACCGACTCGACGTAGTCCGCCGGCTGCCCGAGGATCTCCTGCATCGGGGCGACGTTGCCGGTCACCTCGGCCACCCCGGGCCAGACACTGGTCAGCTGGGCGACCTTCTCCCGCAGCGTCAGCTCCGCCATCAGGGCGGCCAGCCGGGCGTCCGGGTCCAGACCGGCGTCCCGCCAGTCCGGCCCGGCCGGCTCGACGGTCGGGTCGGGGCGGGCACTGAGGTCGCTGGTCATCGGGACTCCTGTCCGCCGGTGGGGGCGAGGTCGAGATCCTGCAGGGGCACCGCGAGCGGCCGCTCGACGGTGCTGGTGACCTGGACGGTCCGGCCCTCGTGCGCGGAGCGCAGCAGGGACTCCATCACCTCCAGCACGTGGCAGGCGAGCTCCCCGCTGGCCCGTGGGGACCGGCCGGGCGGCGTACGGCCCAGGTCGGCGATCCCGACCCCCCGGCCCGCGTCGCGGTAGCCGGCCGCGACCGGCAGCCCGGCCCATTCCGCTCCGCCCAGGGGGAAGTGGCTGACCTCGCCGCCGAAGTGGTTGGGGTCGGGGACGACCAGGGAGCCGGTCGTGCCGTGCACCTCGATCCGGGAGGCCCGGGTGGCGACGGTGTCGAAGCTCATCACCAGGGTCGACAGCGCACCGGAGGCGTGCCGGAGCACTCCGGTGACGTGGGTGTCGGTGCTGACCGGCACGGTCTCGCCGGCCCGCGGCCCGGTCGCGATGGTCCGGGTGTCCCGGGCCCGGGAGGCGGCCCCGACGACCTCGGTCACCGGGCCGAGCAGCGTCACCAGCGCGGTGACGTAGTAGGGGCCCATGTCCAGCAGCGGTCCGCCGCCGGGGACGTAGTAGAAGTCCGGCTGGGGGTGCCAGCGCTCGTGACCCGGCACGGCCATCGTGGCGCTCGCGGCCAGTGGACGCCCGATCAGGCCGTCGTCGATCGCGGCCCGGGCCGTTTGCAGCCCCGTGCCCAACACGGTGTCGGGGGCACACCCCACGATCACCCCGGCCGCCTCGGCCGCGGCGAGGACGTCCGCGGCCTCCGCGAGGGTGGCGGCCAGCGGCTTCTCGCCGTAGACGTGCTTGCCGGCGGCGATCGCGGCCAGGGCGACCTCGGCGTGCGCGGCGGGGATGGTCAGGTTGAGGACGAGCTCGACCTCGGGGTCGGCGAGCAGCTCGGGAACCGACAGGGCCCGGACCCCGTCGCGACCCTCCGCGACGGCCGCGGCCCGGGCGGGGTCGAGGTCGGCCACTGCGACCAGGGCGATGTCGGTCAGCCGGTCGAGGGTCAGGAGGTACTGGGCCAGGATGGTCCCGCAGCCGACGACGCCGACCCGCAGCGGCGCCGTACGGGGCACCGGGCGGTCCGCGTCCGTCGCGGTCAGCGGCTCGCCCACAGCAGGCCCCTCTCGATCAGGGTGGTGACCTGCGGGACGCGGAGCACATCGAGGTTGTGGCCCGGGGTCGCCACGAAGATCCGACCCGCGCCCCACTGCCGGGTCCAGATCGCGGGCGAGGTGACCGGTCGGTGCCAGGGGTCCCACGGCCGGACGGCCTGGGTGGTGGTGGCGAGGACGTCGATGTAGTCGTCGGTGAGGACCCAGTACTGCTCGGTGACCAGGTCGAAGTCGCCGAGTCCGGCGGTGACCGGGTGCTCGGCCGCGGCCGGCAGCATCTCGATCCGGTAGGGCACGTAGTTGTCGGACTGCTCGCCGGTGCGCTCGTCGGGGTGTCGGCCCGGGTGGCACGCGAACTGGCCGCCGATCAGGTGCAGGTAGTCGCTGCTGTCGCGGTAGGAGTCGGCGATCCCACCGTGCCAGCCGGCCAGGCCGGTCCCAGCCTCGACGGCGGCCTGCAGACCCAGCAGCTGGTCCTTCTCGATCGTGGTCATGGTCATGCACTGCACGATCAGGTCGACCCCGGCCATGGTGTCGGCGTCGGCGTACACGGAGGGGGAGTCCTCGACCTGGACGGCGAAGCCGTTCTCGCGCAGGAACGGGAGGAAGAGGTCGGTGGCCTCGACCGGCTGGTGCCCCTCCCAGCCGCCCCGGACCACCAGAGCTGTACGGTCCCGGTCCGGCGTGCGCGACTCGGTCTGGGGGGTGGTCATCAGGTGGCTCCTCACGCCGGTGGCCGGCGGGCGACAGCGCCGGGGTCGTCGCCGGTGCAGGTTTCGCAAGTTTCCGAAACATATCGGACGCAGAGGGCGACAGTTCCGCAGTCTGCCTCACTCGCCGGAAGGGGTCAAGCCCCGCAGATGTGGGCTCGGCCGTCCTGTCTGAGCGCGGGCAGCAGGATGCTGAGCGGCCTGAGGGGGTTCCTGCGGTGTCCCACGATCCGAAAGATTCGCGAAACTGGGCCCGACCTCGCGGACTACTGGGCCGGCTGGAGCGACGCCGTCGAACTGCGGACCACGAGCTCGGTGGCGAGCTCCACCCGGTGCGATTCCAGCGCCTCACCCGCCGCCAGCCGCAGGGCCGTCCGCAGCGCGACCGCGCCCATCTCCCGCAGCGGCTGGCGCACGGTGGTCAGCGGCGGGGACAGCAGGCTGGCCAGCTCGGTGTCGTCGAAGCCGACCACGCTGAGGTCCTGGGGCACCCGGAGGCCCCGGACCCGGGCTGCCTCGATCACCCCGGCGGCGAGCTCGTCGGTCGCGGCGAACACGGCGGTGGGGCGCTCGGGCAGATCGAGCAGCTCGGCGCCGCCCGCCACCCCGTCCTCGTAGTGCGACCCCCCGGCGCGGGCGTAGCCCTCCATCGCCGGGATGCCGGCCGCCTCGAGGGCCGCCCGGTAGCCGTGCAGCCGCGCCTGGTTGTAGGTGGAGGAGGGCTCGGCGCCCATGTAGCCGATCCGCCGGTGACCCAGGTCGAGCAGATGCTGCGTGGCGGCCAGACCGCCGGAGAAGTTCGTCGCCCCCACGCTGGTCACCTGCCGACGCGGCAGGTTGATGGGGTCGATGACGACCAGCGGCAGCCGGGCCCGGGAGAGACCGGTCAGGTCGCCCTGGTTCACGTCGTCCACCACGTCGATGACCGCCTGCCGCCCCGCGGTGACCAGCCGGCGCACCCAGCTCGCGGTCCCCTCGACCCCGGCGCTGCGCTGGTGCCGGGGTCGGACGCTGACGGCGACCGCCACCTCGGCCTCGGTGGCCGCCTGCAGGACTCCCTGCAGCACCTCGACCGAATAGCTGGACTGGCGGCCGTGGAAGACGAGCTCGACGGTGGGCTGCTGGACCTGGGTCCGGCGTGTGGTGTCGGAGCGCCGCTCCACGTAGTCGTGTTCCTGCAGGAGGCTCTGGACCCGCGCGCGGGTCTCGGGTCCGACGTCGGCCCGACCGTTGAGGACCTTGGAGACCGTCGCCACCGAGACCCCGGCCGAGGCGGCGACGGTGGCCAGGGTGGCGGGGCTCTCGTCAGGCACCTGTACCCCTCCCGGGTCGCGCGTCGGCGGCCCTCGGCGTCGAGCCGCCGAGCAGAAGACCGAGACAATCGTACTGAAGCGGGCGGCCCGGTGCCGCGGCCGCGGGGAGCCCTTCGTACGCACGGGGGCCCATGTCGAAACTTTCGTAATCTCCTTCGCACTGTAGCGCCTGGGGGGCACCCTGCCCAGGGTCCATCGACGGCAGAATCGGCGAACCGTCGACGGCGAGATGCGACTGGGTAACGAAAATGGCCGACACCCTTGACAGGGACATTTCCGAAACTTACGTTGTCGTCAGGCGGTCACCGTTGAACCCCTCACCTGCTCGCTCGTCGAGTCGGCGGCCGCGTCACCCCAAGATCCGCGGGACAACCCGCCCACACCAACGGAGATCAGCGTGGACCTCAATCCGACCACTCGTCGCAGCTTCCTCGGCCTCGTCCTCGGCGGCGCCAGCGCCGCCACCCTCGCCGCCTGCGGTGGGGCGGCGCCGACCCAGACCGGCGCGGGTGGCGCGAGCGCTCCGCCCGCCGGCGGGACCGGGACGGCGACCTACTGGTTCCTGACCGGTCAGCCGCAGCAGGGCATCCGCGAGGCCACGGTCAAGCGCTTCAACGCGGCCAACGCCGACAGCGCCATCAAGTACACCGAGTTCCAGAACGACGCGTACAAGACCAAGATCAAGACCGCCATCGGCGCGGGTCAGGGCCCCACCATCATCTGGGGCTGGGGTGGCGGCGGGCTCGCCGAGTACGTGAAGAACAACGAGGTGGAGGACCTGACCTCGTTCTTCGCCGAGAACGCGGCCCTGAAGAGCAAGCTGTTCGCCTCCTCGTTCGGGGCGGCCACGGTCGACGGCAAGGTGTACGCGATGCCGGCCGAGACGGTCGCGCCGATCGTCCTCTACTACAACAAGAAGGTCTTCGACAAGGTCGGGGTGCAGCCGCCGCAGTCGTGGGGCGACATCATGGCCCTGGTGCCGAAGTTCAACGACGCCGGCATCGCCCCGTTCTCGCTCGGGGGCCAGTCCCGCTGGACGAACATGATGTGGCTGGAGTTCCTGCTGGACCGGATCGGTGGCTCCGAGGTCTTCCAGGCCGTCTTCGAGGGCAAGGCCGACGCCTGGTCCGACCCGGCCGTGCTCGACATGCTGACCAAGGTCCAGGACCTGGTGAAGGCCAACGGCTTCATCAAGGGCTTCGCCTCGATCACCGCCGACTCCAACGCCGACCAGGCCCTGCTCTACACGGGCAAGGCCGCGATGATGGTGCACGGCGCCTGGACGTACGGCAGCATGAAGGCCGACGGCGGTGACTTCGTCAGCGGAGGGAACCTGGGCTACATGAACTTCCCGCCGGTCGAGGGCGGCAAGGGTGACCCCAGCAACACCGTGGGCAACCCCGGCCAGTACCTGGCCATCTCCTCCAAGGCCAGCGACGTCGACAAGGCCACAGCCAAGAAGTTCTTCTCCACCGCCGTGCTGGACGACACCGAGGTCAAGTCCTGGGTCGACGCCGGCAGCGTCCCGGTGGTCCAGGGGTCCAACAGCAACTTCGGCAGCGGGAAGGACGCGGACTTCCTCAACTTCGTCTACGACGTGTCGAGCAAGGCCAAGACCTTCGCGCAGTCGTGGGACCAGGCCCTCTCGCCGACCCAGGCCGAGACGCTGCTGGACAACATCGCCAAGCTCTTCCAGCTGTCGGTCAGCCCGCAGCAGTGGGTCGACAACATGAACAAGGTCATCGGGAAGTGACCGCACTGGCTCCGGCGCCGTCCTCGACGGCGCCGGTGACCAGGGTCCCGGCCGGCCGAGGTGTCCGGGCGGGGTCCCTGACCTGGATGGCGCTGCCCGCCACCTTGATGTTCGTCGGCTTCGGCGTCATCCCGCTGCTGGGCGTGCTGGTGCTGTCCTTCACCCGCTGGGACGGCATCGGCCAGATCTATCCCGCCGGCTTCGACAGCTGGGGGGCGGTCCTGACCGATCCCGGCCTGCCGCACGCGCTGTGGGTGACCTTCCTGGTGATGTTCCTGTCCTGGATCGCCCAGACCCCGCTCAGCATCCTGATCGGCACGTTCCTGGCCGGTCGGCAGCGCTACCGCGAGGTGCTGGCCGTGCTCTACTTCATCCCGCTGCTGCTCAGCGCGACGGCCATCGCCATCACCTTCAAGGCGCTGCTCGACCCCAACTTCGGACTCGGCGCGGGCATGCACCTGCCGTTCCTGGCCCAGGACTGGCTCGGTCGGCCGAACCTGGCCATGGGCGTCATCATCTTCGTGGTGTCCTGGCAGTTCATCCCGTTCCACTCCCTCATCTACCAGGGCGGCGTACGCCAGATCCCGGTGACGATGTACGAGGCGGCCCTGATCGACGGGGCCGGGCGGTTCCGGCAGTTCTTCTCGATCACCCTGCCGCAGCTCAAGTACACGATCATCACGTCCTCGACGCTGATGATCGTGGGGTCGCTGACCTTCTTCGACCTCATCTTCGTCCTCACCGCGGGCGGCCCGGGGGACGCGACCCGGGTGCTGGCCCTGGACATGTACAAGCGCGGCTTCCAGGCCAACCTGATGGGGCCGGCCAGTGGGATCGCGGTCATCCTGGTCCTGGTCGGGCTGGCCCTGGCCCTGCTGCTCCGTCGACTGGGCGGCAGCTCCACCGACAGCCAGATGGACGGAGCCTGAGATGGCCACGGTGACCAGCAGCCGCCCCACCGGGGCGACGGGCCGCACCCGACGCGACAAGGCGGGGGACCGACAGACCGGTCTACGGGGGACCAGCCGGCCGAACTGGCTCGGCGGGGCCTTCGCCTGGCTCTGGCTCTTGGTGGTGCTCGTCCCGATCTACTGGATCGTGATCACCAGCTTCAAGACCCAGAGCATGTACTTCCTGTCCAACCCGATGGTGCCCTCGACCGAGCCGACCCTGGCCAACTACCTGTTGGTGGTGCAGTCGGACTTCCCGCTGTACTTCCTCAACAGCATGATCGCCACCCTCGGAGCCATCGTGCCGGCGGTCCTGATCGCCTTCCTGGCCTCGTTCGCCATCGTGCGGGGCCGGGGCTGGGTGCTGAAGGGGATCAACTCGGTGTTCCTGCTCGGACTGGCCATCCCGCTGCAGGCGACGATCATCCCGGTCTACCTGATCATCATCAAGCTCGGGCTCTACGACAGCCTGGCCGCGCTGATCCTGCCCTCGATCGCCTTCGCCATCCCGCTGTCGGTCCTGGTGCTGTCCAACTTCATCCGCGACGTCCCCAAGGAGCTCTTCGAGTCCATGCGGGCCGACGGGGCCAGTGAGTGGCAGACCCTCTGGCACCTCGCCTTCCCCCTCACCCGGCCGGCGCTGGTCACCGTGACCATCTACAACGGGCTGGGGATCTGGAACGGCTTCCTGTTGCCGCTCATCCTGACCCAGAGCCCCGACAAGCGGACGTTGCCGCTGGCACTGTGGTCCTTCCAGGGGCAGTACAGCGTCAACGTGCCGGCGGTGCTGGCCTCGGTGGTGCTGACCACCCTGCCCATCCTGATCCTGTACGTCATCGGCCGCCGCCAGCTGCTCAGCGGTCTGACGGCCGGCTTCAGCAAGTAGGTCCCCCCGCTCGGTCTCCGAGCTCACTCGTCGCCCGGACGGCCCTGTGCCGTCCGGGCGCGGTACGCCCAACCCGAACACCACTTCTCAGGAGGATTCATGCGACCCGTCCCCACGCGCGAGGACAAGTTCAGCTTCGGACTCTGGACGGTCGGCTGGCAGGCCCGCGACCTGTTCGGTGAGGCCACCCGCCCCGTCCTGGCCGGGGTGGAAGCCGTGCACAAGCTGGCCGAGCTGGGCGCGTACGGCATCACCTTCCACGACGACGACCTCGTCCCGCCGGACAGCACCGCCACCCAGCGCGACACGATCATCAAGGAGTTCAAGGCGGCGCTGGCCGAGACCGGCCTGGTCGTGCCGATGATGACGACCAACCTGTTCGGGGACCCGGTCTTCAAGGACGGCGGCTTCACCAGCAACGACCGCGGGGTCCGGCGCTACGCGCTGCGCAAGGTGATGCGCAACATGGACCTGGCCGCCGAGCTCGGGGCCGAGATCTACGTCTTCTGGGGTGGCCGGGAGGGCTCGGAGGTGGACTTCGCCAAGGACGTCCGGGCCGCGCTCGACCGCTACCGCGAGGGCATCGACCTGCTGGCCCAGTACTCGATCGACAAGGGCTACAACATGCGGTTCGCCATCGAGCCGAAGCCGAACGAGCCGCGCGGGGACATCCTGCTGCCCTCGATCGGGCACGCCCTGGCCTTCATCTCCCAGCTCGAGCACCACGAGATGGTCGGGATCAACCCCGAGGTCGGCCACGAACAGATGGCCAGCCTCAACTACACCCACGGCATCGCGCAGGCGCTGTGGCAGGAGAAGCTCTTCCACATCGACCTGAACGGCCAGAAGGGTCCGCGCTACGACCAGGACCTGGTCTTCGGCTACGGCGACCTGCTGCAGGCCTTCTCGACCGTCGACCTGCTGGAGAACGGCGCCCCCGGCGGGGGCCCGACCTACGACGGTGACCGGCACTTCGACTACAAGCCCCTGCGCACCGAGGACATGGCGGGGGTCTGGGAGTCGGCGCTGGCCAACATGGAGCTCTACATCACCCTGCGGGAGCGGTCGAACGAGTTCCGGGCCGACCCGCGGGTGCAGGAGGCCCTGGAGGAGGCCGGCGTCGCGGCGCTGAACGAGCCCACCCTGAACGCCGGGGAGAGCTACGAGCAGCTGATCGCGGACCCGAGCACCTTCGAGAGCTACGACATCGACGCGGCCCGGACCCGGGGCTACGGCTTCGCCCGGATCCAGCGCTACGCCATCGAGCACCTGCTCGGGGTCAACGGACCCAAGGAGGCCTGAGCACCCCGCGGCTCACCCCTGCGAGGTGACGCCAGTGGAGCTCTCGCGGTCAGAACCGCGGGTGGCATCCGCTGGCGTCACCTTTCCGGGTTCTAGCGGACCTGCCAGGTGTCCCGACCGTCGATGACCGACTGCAGCATGTCGTCGTCGCTGCCCGAGCCGACGGCCAGGGCGACCTGCTCGCGGGCCAGGTCGTCGTACGCCGGCGCCTCGACGTCGCGGAAGATCCCGATCGGCGAGCGGTGCAGCACCCCGGAGTCGGTCAGCCGGGACAGCCCGAAGGCGAACGACGGGTCGGCCACGTGGGCGTCGTGCACGGCCAGCGCGTCGACGCCGACCTCGGCCACGTCCACGACGCTGAACGCCCCCGTACGCGGGTCGCGGACGACGCCGAGGCGCCCGTCCACCCCGAACCGGATGGGCTCGCCGTGGGTCAGCGGGATGATCGCGTCGGCCGAGGTCGTCGGGTCCTTGATCGCGTCGAACGCACCGTCGTTGAAGATCGGGCAGTTCTGGTAGATCTCCACGAACGAGGTGCCGCGGTGGTCGGCCGCGGCCTTCAGCACCGAGGTGAGGTGCTTGCGGTCGGAGTCGATGGTCCGGGCCACGAAGGTGGCCTCGGCGCCCAGGGCCAGCGACACCGGGTTGAACGGGTTGTCCAACGAGCCCATCGGGGTCGACTTGGTGACCTTGCCGATCTCGGAGGTGGGGGAGTACTGACCCTTGGTCAGCCCGTAGATCCGGTTGTTGAACAGCAGGATGGTCAGGTTCACGTTGCGGCGGAGCACGTGGATCAGGTGGTTGCCGCCGATCGAGAGCGCGTCGCCGTCCCCGGTGATGACGAAGACGGCCGCGTCCTCCCGCGCCGTGGCCACCCCGGTGGCGATGGCGGTGGCCCGACCGTGGATCGAGTGCATGCCGTACGAGTCGACGTAGTAGGGGAACCGGGACGAGCAGCCGATGCCCGACACGATGACCGTGTTCTCTCGTCTGATGCCGAGCTCGGGCATGAACGCCTGAAAAGCGGCGAGCACGGCGTAGTCCCCGCAGCCGGGGCACCAGCGCACCTCCTGGTCGGAGGTGAAGTCCTTCCGGGTCAGCGGCTCCAGGGCCAGCGGCACCCCGGCGAGGCCTCGGTAGGACTGGCCCGGGGCGGCGGTCTGGACGCCCTCGTCTACGGCGGTCACGCGGTGGCTCCTTCGAGCTGGTCGATTTCGGACTCGAGGTCCAGGGCGAGCTCGCTGAGCGAGATCGGCAGCCCCCGGACCCGGGAGTAGCTGTGCACGTCGACCAGGTACTTGGCCCGCAGCAGCAGGGCGAGCTGGCCGAGGTTCATCTCGGGCAGGATCACCCGGTCGTAGGATGTGAGGATCGCGCCCAGGTTGGCCGGGAACGGGTTGAGGTGCCGCAGGTGGGTCTGGGCGACCTGACGGCCACCCTTGCGGACCCGGCGGACCGCGGCGGTGATGGGGCCGTAGGTCGAGCCCCAGCCGAGCACCAGCACCCGGGCGTGCCGGCCGTCGGCGTCGGCGGGGTCGTCGACGAGCAGGTCGGGGATGTCGCGGACGATGCCGTCGATCTTGGCCTGCCGGGTCCGGACCATCTCCTCGTGGTTGGCGGGGTCGTAGGAGACCGCGCCGGTGTCCTTGGCCTTCTCGATGCCCCCGATGCGGTGCTGCAGGCCGGCGGTGCCGGGCTTGGCCCAGGGCCGCGCCAGGGTCTCCGGGTCGCGGAGGTAGGGCAGGAAGACCGGCTGGCCCTTCTTGTCGGTGCCGTTGAGCTCGGTGGCGAACTGCGGGTCGATGGCCGGGATCGCGGCCACGTCGGGCACGGCCCACGGCTCGGCGCCGTTGGCGATGTAGCCGTCGGACAGGATGATCACCGGGGTGCGGTAGCGCACCGCGATCCGGGTCGCCTCGATCGCGGTGTCGAAGCAGTCCGAGGGCGACTGGGCGGCGAGCACGGGGACCGGCGCCTCGCCGTTGCGTCCGAACATCACCTGCAGCAGGTCGGCCTGCTCGGTCTTGGTCGGCATCCCGGTGCTGGGGCCGGCGCGCTGCACGTCGCAGATGATCAGCGGCAGCTCGGTCATCACCCCCAGGCCGATGGTCTCGGCCTTGAGCGCGATGCCGGGGCCCGAGGTCGTGGTGACCCCCAGGTGGCCGGCGAAGCTGGCGCCGAGCGCGGCCCCCACGCCGGCGATCTCGTCCTCGGCCTGGAAGGTGGTGACACCGAAGCGCTTGTGCTTGCTCAGCTCGTGCAGCACGTCGGAGGCCGGGGTGATCGGGTAGGACCCGAGGAACAGCGGCAGCCCCGCCTTCTTGGCCGCGGTGACCAGCCCGTACGCCAGCGCGAGGTTGCCGTTGATCTGGCGGTAGCGTCCCGGCCGCATCGGGGCGGGGGCGACCTCGTACGTCACGGCGAAGACCTCGGTGGTCTCCCCGAAGGCGTAGCCGGTCTTGAACGCGGTCACGTTGGCGTCGCGGATCGCGGGCTTGCTGGCGAACTTCGAGGTCAGGAAGCTCAGCGTGCCCTCGGTGGGCCGGTGGTAGAGCCACGACAGCAGGCCGAGGGCGAACATGTTCTTGGCCCGGGAGGCGTCCTTGCGGCTGAGGCCGAACGGCTTGACCGCCTCGACCGTCATGCCGGTCAGGTCCAGCGCGTGCAGCTGGTAGTCGGCCAGCGAGCCGTCCTCCAGCGGGTTGGCGTCGTAGCCGACCTTGGAGAGGTTGCGCTTGGTGAAGTCCGCGGTGTCGGCGATGATCACGCCGCCCCGGGGGAGGTCGGCGATGTTGGCCTTGAGGGCGGCCGGGTTCATCGCCACCAGGACGTCCGGACGGTCCCCGGGGGTCATGATGTCGTAGTTGGCGAAGTGCAGCTGGAAGCTGGAGACACCCGGCAGGGTCCCGGCGGGAGCCCGGATCTCGGCGGGGAAGTTCGGCAGCGTCGAGATGTCGTTGCCGAAGACCGCGGAGTCGGCGGTGAAGCGGTCCCCGGTGAGCTGCATGCCGTCACCGGAGTCCCCGGCGAACCGGATCACCACACGGTCAAGGGTGTGGACCTGTTTCACAGGTGCGTGCCTTCTTCCTTGGCGTAGTCGTCCCCCCGGAGGGTGATGGGGGGTGGGGGCACCGGGTCAAGCCCGCGGAGCGGGCGGGCCGGCGCACAGCCTTGTTCATGATAAAGCGGACCTGAAGGGGGCTTATTCCCTTCCAGCGGCTGAGAAGTGGCGCGGTCGCGTCGGTGGCCGCCGCGCTCGGTGCTCCCGGCGGGCTAGCGTGTCTCCCATGCGGTGGCTCGACTGGTACGGCGACGGGGCCCTGCACGTCCTCGACATCGGGCTCGCCTGCTGCGCCCTGGAGTTCGACGCGGCGGCCCGGCAGGCGGCCGCCCTGCCCGCCGACGTCGCCCCCGACGCCCGGGTGGCCGTGGTCATCTCGGGCACGGTGACCGACCGTCTCGCCCCCACCGTGGTGGCCCTGGTCGAGGCGTGCCAGACCGCCGACCTGCCCCGACCGACGGTGGTCTCCTTCGGCGCCTGCGCCTCCTCGGGCGGGCCCTACTGGGACTCGTACGCCGTCACCAAGGGGGTCGACCAGCTGGTGGGGGTGGACGTGTTCGTGCCCGGCTGCCCGCCGCCGCCCGAGGCGCTGCAGGCGGTCTTCGACGAGCTGGTCGGGCGGGTGCGCCGATGAGGGTCGTGCCGGCCGAGGGCTGGGACGGGGCTGCGGCGGAGGCGTACGCGGAGGGCTGGACGGCGTTCGACTGGCTGGGGGCGGTCGACGAGATCGGCCGCCGCGACTGCCTGCGGATCGTGCTGGCCCTGCGCGACCCGACCCGGCCCGGTGAGCCCGAGCTGCTCCTCAGCACCGACCTGCCCCGGTCCGAGCCGCGGGTGGCCAGCCTGCGGGAGCGGTGGGCCGGGGCCGGCTGGCACGAGCGGGAGGCCGCCGAGCTGTTCGGGGTGGAGTTCGTGGGCGGGGAGCGGCGCGCGCTGCTGCTGGGGGCCGACTTCGCCGGGACCCCGCTGCGCAAGGACGAGGTGCTGGCCGCCCGGACCGGCGCGCCCTGGCCGGGTGGCAAGGAGCCCGGGGAGAGTGCCGCCTCGCCGAGTCGCCGTCGGATGATGCCGCCCGGGGTCCCCGACCCCGAGGTCTGGGGCGACCGGGACGCCGCGGCGCCCGACGCCGACGCCGACGAGATCGCCGCCTCGGCGGTGGGTGGCCGCGTCCGGCGGCGTCCCCGATGAGCGCGCCGGTCGAACCGGCGGCGGTCGAACCGGCTGCGGGGACCGGGCCGCACGGATCGATCCAGCTGATCGAGTCGGCGTGCACGTCGTGCATGATCTGCGCCCGCGAATGCCCCAGCTGGTGCATCACCATCGACTCCCACACCGAGCCGATCGCCGACCTGCCGGCCGGCACCCGGGAGCGGACCCAGAACGTCCTGGACCACTTCGCCATCGACTGGTCGCTGTGCATGTACTGCGGGATCTGCGTGGACGAGTGCCCCTTCGACGCCCTGGAGTGGGTCAGCGAGCACACCGTCGCCGCGGCCAGCCTGGTCGACCTGACCCACGGTCGGGCCGAGCTCGCTCCGCGGTCGGGTTCCGGGCCCGCGCCGCGGCCCGGCCTCGACGCCGGCCGGGCCTAGTCGGTCCCGGTCCGCAGCCGGATGCCGAAGCCGCGCAGGTCGTAGCCCTGCGACACCGGGTTCCAGGTCACCCGCGGCGGCCCGTCGGCGACCACGTCCCGGTCCAGCAGCGCGCTCAGGAACACCTCCGCCTCCATCAGGGCCAGCGGCCCGCCCGGGCAGCGGTGGTGCCCGTCGCCGAAGCTCATCACCGCGGCCGGGACCGCGCTGGGCAGCGTCCGGCCGGGGCACAGCCCGTACGGCTCCCCGCCCACGGTGGCCGGGTCGGCGTTGGCGGCCCGGATGTCGAGGTCGACCAGGGCCCCGGCGGGGATGACGACCTCGCCCGTGTCGGTCGCCAGGCTGAGGTCGGCCTCGGTCCGGCGCAGCAGGTGGCCCACCACGGGCTCGAGTCGCAGGGTCTCGGCCAGCACGTCGGCCCGCGCGGCGCGGTCGCCCGCACGGTAACGGCGGAGCAGGTCGGCGTCGTCCAGCAGGTGCCAGGCCGCCATCACGATGAACTCGCGGGTGGTGACCATGCCCGCGGCGGCGTAGGTCAGGCACTCGGTCAGGATGTCGACGTCGCTGAACCCCTGCTCCAGCAGCTGGCTGATGACGTCCTCGCGGGGTCGCCGCCGGCGCTGGCGGATGGCCGGCTTCACGTCGAGCCAGAAGAAGCGGGCGACGGCGGTGGCCCGACGGGCCGCCTGGAGCCGGCCGTGCAGGCTCCGATCCCGGGTCAGCGGGTCACCGGTGAAGAAGGTGTTGAGGCGTCGGGCCATGCCGGTGGCCGACGAGCTGGTCAGGCCGACGACCCGTCCGGCCACCCGGGCCGCCATCTGCAGCGAGAGGTCGCTCAGGTCGGTGGACCGGTCCGACCGGACCCGGGAGACCAGGTCGGCGGCCAGGGTCGCCATCATGGGTCGGTAGCCCTCGATCACGGCCGGGGCGAAGAAGCGGGCGCTGGCCTTGCGCTGCCGCCGGTGCTGGGTGCCCTCGAGATAGAGGATGGGCGAGCGCATCTGGACCTCGCGCAGCTGGTCGCCGCCGAAGCCGGCCTGTCGGGTGCCGGTCGCGGTGCGCAGCACCTGGCGGACCCCGGCGAAGGACGTCACCCGCCACCGCTCCTCGCCGTCGGCGCCCGTGGTCCGGGCCACCCCCGGGCCGGTCGCGCGGCCGTCGGGCTCGAGCTTGCGGACGGGGCAGCGGATCGGGCCACCCGTCGTCGGGGCCTCGGTCACCGGGCCACCACCTCCTCGGTCAGGTCGGCCAGCCGGGCCGTGCCCAGCTGGGTCATCACCCGGCGCAGCCCGGTGTCGAGGTCGCCCAGCACCGAGACCACCCCACGTTCGCCGGCCGCGGCCAGGGCCCACATCACCGGGCGACCGACGAAGACCGCCCGCGCCCCCAGGGCCAGTGCCCCGGCGACGTGCTCACCGCTGCGGAGCCCGCTGTCGACGTACACCTCCGCGTCGTCGCCGACTGCGGCCACCACCTCCGGCAGGGCCCGGGCGGAGGTGACCGAGGGTCCCAGCCGGCGCCCGCCGTGGGTGGAGACCACGACCCCGGCGGCCCCGGCGTCCACGGCCCGGCGAGCGTCGTCGGCGCGCAGCACGCCCTTGACCAGCACGGGCAGGCCGCCGCTGACCTCGCGCAGCCAGCCGATGGTGCCGAAGTCGATCGAGGGGTCCATCTCCAGCCCGGACGGGCCGGCCGCCACCAGCTCCTCGGGGGTCAGGTTGCCGTGCCGGGCGCGGGCGGGACCGACGGGCCAGGACCGCGGGTTCACCGGGGCCGGCAGCAGCGCGAGCATGTCGACGGTGAGCAGCAGGGCCCGCGCGCCGTGGTCCCGGGCCCGCTGCACCAGCAGGGCGGTCAGGCCCCGGTCCCGCATGACGTAGACCTGGAACCACCACGGAGCGCCGGTCGCGCCGATCGCGGCGTACGGGACGCTGACGTGGGTGGTCACCCCCAGCAGCCCGCCCGCGGCGGCGACGGCGCGGGCGACGGCCACCTCGGCCTCGGGGTCGGCGGCGTGCTGCTGGGCCATCGGGGCGACGAGCACCGGGCTCGCCACCGGGGTGCCGAGCACCGTGGTCGTGGTGTCGATGACGCTGACGTCCCGCAGGGCGCGGGGCCGGAAGCGCAGCGCCGACCAGGCGGCCTCACCCTCGGCGGAGCCGTCCAGCCGGCCGGCGGTGGCGCCGTAGTAGGCGCTGACGTAGTCGGGCAGCACCTGCCGGGCGCGGGTCTCGAAGCTGTCGGGGTGATCCGTCCGCACACCCGCCGCCTCGACCGGGGCCGGATCGGCGTACGGGTTCACGCCGTGACCGCGCTCGCGCGGGGACCGTTCGCTCATGCGGTCAGCTCACCTCCGGGCGACCGGTGGCCTCCGCGCCGCCGTCCGGCCCATCCTAGGGCGGACCGGGCGGCGGCGGGGTCGGATCCGGTGGTCAGCGGTAGTTGGTGAACTGCACCGCGAAGTCGTAGTCCTGGCCCTTGATCAGGGCCTGGACCACCTGCAGGTCGTCGCGGCTCTTGCTGCTGACCCGCAGCTCGTCGCCCTGGATCAGGGCCTTGACGCCCTTGGGCCCCTCGTCGCGGATGAGCTTGGAGACCTTCTTGGCGTTCTCCTGGCTGATCCCCTCCTCGGTGGTGGCGGTGATCTTGTAGAGCTTGCCCGAGGACCGGGGCTCACCGGCGTCCAGCGACTTCAGGCTGACCCCGCGCTTGACCAGCTTGGACTGGAAGACGTCGAGGACGGCCTTGACCCGCTCCTCGGAGTTGGCCTGCAGCTCGATCGCCTCGCCGGACCACTCGATGGAGGCGTCGGTGTTCTTGAAGTCGAAGCGCTGCCGGATCTCTTTGGCGGCCTGGTTGAGGGCGTTGTCGACCTCCTGCCGGTCGACCTTGCTGACGACGTCGAACGAGCTGTCTGCAGCCACGTGGGTCTCCGTTCTGGATGCGGCGCGCGGGGTCGGCCCCCCGCGGAACAGAGTCATTCTGCCGAACCGGGACGGGGCCCGCCCACACGGTTCGCCCACCGGGGCACAAGTTGCTATTGTTTCTCCCCGCTGGCCGGTCGCAAGGCCACCAGCACGGCAGGTTGCCCGAGTGGCCAAAGGGAGCAGACTGTAAATCTGCCGGCATCGCCTACGTTGGTTCGAACCCAACACCTGCCACGACGAGGATTCGCGCCCACCACCGGCGGGTGTGTATCTTGGTCCGTCGGTTCCGCCGCCAGGCGGGAGCGTGAGGCCCCTATAGCTCAGTAGGCAGAGCGTCTCCATGGTAAGGAGAAGGTCTGCGGTTCGAATCCGCATGGGGGCCCGGAACTTGAGCTCTGGTGCCACCGCGCACCGGCGGAATACGTCACCCTCACGGGTCGTTGACCGACCAGTCGC
>JAOPXW010000369.1 GCA_025964935.1 Friedmanniella sp.
TCTCCTTGATGGAGTCGCGCGCGCTCTCGGCCTTCGACCGGCCGACATCGGACTGGCCGTGGATGATCTGGCGCTGCAGGTTGGACTCGTCGACGGTGTCGAACTCCACGATGCCCAGGGTGCCCACCCCGGCGGCCGCCAGGTAGAGCAGCGCGGGGCTGCCGAGCCCACCGGCTCCGATGACCAGCACCTTCGCGTTCTTCAGACGCTTCTGCCCGGCCATCCCCACGTCGGGGATGATCAGGTGACGGCTGTAGCGGCGTACCTCGTCGATGGTCAGCTCATCGGCGGGTTCCACCAGCGGCGGTAGGGCCACGGTTCCTCCTGCAGTTCGACCGCGGCCACCTGGCCGCGGCATGTACCGGTCTTCGATCCTTGCCTGCAACGCCGCCTGCCAGGGGCCTATTCCGTCATCCGGGATCGGCGGACCGGCCGCGACCTCAGCGCTGCACGGCCTTCACGATGGTGGTCGCCGCGCTCACCCGGGCCGGCTCCCGCCGCGCCCAGCCCGTCCGGATCCCGTCCAGCACGAGCACCAGCATCCGGACGGTGACCCAGTCCCGCACCCGGTCCTCGTCCAGTCCGGCGGTGTCCACCACGGCGTACAGCCGCTCCAGCAAGGCTCCCCGGAGGTCGTGGGTCGCCACCGCCTCCTCCCAGCGGTTCCACAGCAGCGGAGCCACCTCGTACGCCGGATCCCCGGCCAGCGGCTTCGGGTCGATGACCAGCCACGGCTCCCGGTCGGCGGCCAGCACGTTGGCGTAGTGCAGGTCGGTGTGCACGAGCACCGCGTCCGTGGCGGGGTCGGCGGCGAAGTCCCGGGCCAGGCCGACGGCCTGGTCGACGAAGCGCCGGGGGGCCAGCGGGCTGCCCCGCAGCTCCGCCAGCTCGCGGGCCCAGCGGGCCGCGTGGACCGACAGCCGGTCCAGCTGGGGCAGCGGGGCCCGGTGCAGCCGCGGGTAGAGCCCGGCCACCACCTCGCAGGCCGGCACGACCTCCAGCGCATGCAGGTCGTGGCCGGGGTCGGCCCGCTCGAGCAGCAGGGCCGAGCGCCGGGGGTCGGCCCGCAGCAGCCGGACCGCCCCCGCCCCGTTCCAGGCCCGGAGGACCAGGTGCTCGTGGGCGGCCTCGGCGTGCGGCCAGACGACCTTCAGCGCCGCCGACTCCCCCGTGGCCGTGCGGACCGGCAGCACCACCGCGTTCTCCCCGTGGGTCGGGGGGCCGTCGGGCGCGAGCTCCCACTCACCGAGCAGGTCCGCCACCAGCCGCGGCAGGCCGTCCAGCCAGGTCGCCCAGGCGGGGCTGCGGGCGGCGAAGGCCAGGAACGGGCCCGGCAGCACGATGCTCATCGGGCCCCACCGTAGGCGGTGCCAGGATGGGCGGGTGAGCGAACCGGCGTCGGACGTCACCACCCGCGTCGGGGACCGCACCCTGGCCCTGACCAACCTGGACCGGGTGCTCTACCAGGCCACCGGCACCACCAAGGCCGAGGTGATCAGCTACTACCTGCAGATCGCGCCGGTCCTGCTGCCCCACGTCGCCGACCGGGCCGTCAGCCGGCTGCGCTACCCGGGCGGGGTTCCGGCCGGCCTGCCGCGGCACGACTCGGGCGGCAGCACCCCGGTTCCCGACGGCGCGTTCTGGGAGAAGAACCTGCCGGCCGGCGCGCCGGCCTGGGTCCCGCACCAGCCCGTCCGGACCGGTGACGGGGTGGTCGACTACGTGCTGGTGGACGAGCCGGCCACCCTGGTCTGGCTGGCCAACCTGGCGGCGCTGGAGCTGCACGTCCCGCAGTGGCGGGTCTCCAGCGGGGTGCCCGGCGCCGACGGCGTCCTGGACCTGCCCGACGGCGAGGCCCGGCCCGGTGAGCCGCTCGCCGACCGGCTCGTCGTCGACCTCGACCCGGGGGCCGGCACCGGCATCGTCGAGACGGCCCGGGCCGCACTGATCGTGGCCGGGCGGCTGGCGCAGGACGGGCTGCTGCCGGTCCCCCAGACCTCCGGCAGCAAGGGCATCCAGGTGTACGCGGCCCTCGCCCCCGCGCGCAGCCGGGACGTGTGGGCGTACGCCAGGGCGCTCAATGCCGAGCTGGCGCACCGGCACCCGCGTCTGTTCGTGGCGAGCATGGCGGTGGCCGCCCGGGCCGGCCGGGTCTACCTGGACTACAACCAGAACCTCGCGGCCCGGAACACGGTGGCACCGTACTCGCTGCGGAGCCGGGAGCGCCCAACGGTCGCCACCCCGGTGACGTGGGAAGAGGTGGGCGCGGTCACTGGACCCGGGGACCTGCGCTTCTCCCCCGAGGCGGTGCTGGACCGCGTACGCGCGCACGGCGACCTGGCGGCCGACCTCCGGATGTCCGACCCTCCCGAGCTGCCGGCCGCGACCCCGGTCTGAGACCGCAGACCCGGACCCGCCGCACAGCCCCGGCCTGAGCCGCAACGCTAGGGTGGAGCAGTGCCCACCACCAAAGCGCCGGAGACGGTCCGGGCGGTCCGGATGCCCCGCGACCAGCGCCGGGCCCAGCTCCTGGAGGCGGCGAACGACGTCTTCACGACCCGCGGCTACCACGCGGCGGCGATGGACGACATCGCCGAGGCGGCCGGGGTCTCCAAGCCGGTCCTCTACCAGCACTTCGGCTCCAAGCTGGACCTCTACCTCGCCCTGCTCGACCAGAGCTGCGAGCGGCTGGTCGAGGTGGTCAAGGAGGCGCTGGCCTCCCACCACCGCAACCACGAGCGGGTGGACGCCACGATGGCGGCCTTCTACGAGTTCGTGTCCTCGGCCAGCGGGGAGTTCCGGTTCGTCTTCGAGTCGGACCTGACCGGGGACGGGTCGGTGCAGAAGCGGCTGTGGCGGGTCAACGAGGAGGTCGCGGACCTGGTCGCCCAGGTGATCGCGGAGGACACCGCGCTACCGGCGGCCGAGTCCAAGCTGCTGGCCATCTCGCTGGTGGGCATCGCCCAGGTCAGCGCCCGTTACTGGGTCAGCGGGGATGCCAGCTCGATCCCGCTCAAAGAGGCCACCAGCCTGGTCAGCAGCCTGGCCTGGCGCGGCATCCGTGGGTTCCCGCGGACCGAGCACGAGGCCTGAGACCGCCGGACCCCGCCGGCAACCCACCGCCACGACCGTCCCCCGCGAGCGCCGGCGCCGCCAGCACCTCCGCCCGGTCGGACCCCTGACGACGACATGGCCACGACCCCCGAGGGGATCGTGGCCACGGCCGTCGTCGGGGTCGGCGATCAGCCCCGCTGCAGGGTGGTGGCCCCGGTCATGATGGCCACCGCCTCGGTCGGGGTGTGCGACTTGGGCGTGATGACCCCGGCGCAGCCGCCGAGGCGGGCGATGTGGATGCGGTCCGCCACCTCGAACACGTTGGGCATGTTGTGGCTGATCAGGATGACCGGCAGGCCCTTGGCCTTGATCTGCTGGATCAGGTTCAGCACCTGTCCGGTCTCCTTCACCCCCAGGGCGGCGGTCGGCTCGTCGAGGACGACGAACTTGGTCGCGAAGGTGGCGGCTCGGGCAACAGCCACCGCCTGGCGCTGACCGCCCGACAGGGTCTCCACGGCCTGGCCCATGTTCTGCACGGTGGCGATGCCGAGGTTGGCCATCGACTTGCCGGCGTCCTCGCGCATCCCCTTCTTGTCCATCATCCGGAACACCGAGCCGAGCACGCCCGGACGGCGACGCTCCCGGCCGAGGAACATGTTGGCGGAGATGTCGAGCGCGGGGGCCACCGCCAGGGTCTGGTAGACCGTCTCGATGCCGGCGCTGCGGGCGTCCTGCGGGGTCTTGAAGTGCACCTCGTGGCCGTCCAGGAACACCTGTCCGGAGTCCGGGGTGATGGCCCCGGTGAGGGCCTTGACCAAGGTGGACTTGCCCGCGCCGTTGTCGCCGATCACGGCGAGGACCTCGCCCGGGAAGAGGTCGATGTCGACCCCGTCCAGACCGATGACCTTGCCGAAGGTCTTGATCAGGGACCGGCCGGACAGCACCGTGGCGCTGGGGTCGGCGAGGTCGCCCGCCGGGCCCCGGTACTTCTCGTTGGACTCGTTGGTCACCGCAGTCATGTCAGGCCTTGACCTTTCTGATCCACTGGTCGATGGAGACGGCGATGATGACGAGGAGGCCGGTGGCCAGCACCCGCCACTGGTCGTCCACCCCGGCCAGGCTGAGCCCGATCCGGAAGACGCCGACGATCAAAGCTCCGAGGATGGTGCCGATGATGGCGCCACGGCCACCGAACAGGCTGGTGCCACCGATCACGACGGCGGTGATGCTGTCGAGGTTGGCGTCGACGATGGCGTTCGGGCTGGCCGTGCCGGACCGACCGATCTGGACCCAGGCGGTGAGGCCGTAGATCAGACCGGCCACGGTGTAGACGCTGAGCAGGACGCGGTCGACGCGGATACCGACGAGCCGGGAGGCTTCCAGGTCGTTGCCGACGGCGTACACGTGCCTACCCCAGGAGGTCTGGCTGAGGATGAAGGCCATCACGATGGCTAGCACCGCGACCACGATCACGCCGGTGGTGATGCGGAAGGGACCGATCAGGATCGGGGTCCCGGCCCAGTTCAGGGCGGCGGGCATCTGCCGGCGGCCGACCTGCTGGCCACCGGAGTAGAGCAGCGCGATGGCGGTGAAGATGCTGAGCGTGCCCAGGGTGACGATGAACGGTGGGAGCCGCAGCCGGGTCACCAGGAGGCCGTTGAGCCCACCGGCCAGGACGCCGACGAGGACCCCGAGGATGAGGGCCAGGATGCCCGGGACTCCCCCCTTCACCGCCAGGTTGGCCGAGAACAGGGTGGCGAGGATCGCGATGGCGCCGACCGAGAGGTCGATGCCCGCGGTCAGGATGATGAGCGTCTGCCCGATGGCCAGGGCCGCGATGACGGCGACCTGCTGCAGGATGATGCCGATGGTGCTCGGCTGGGCGAAGCGCGGGTTCAGGATCGTGAAGACGACGAAGGCCACGATCAGCACCAGCAGCGGGCTGAGGGACGGGTGGGAGTGCAGGAGTTGCTGCAGTCGCTGAACCGGCGACTGCCGGCGCATCGCGAACTGTTCGGCGGCCGAGGCCGGGGCGTGCGTGCTGACAGAGGTCACAGGGCTTCCTTGCCGTAGTGCAGACGGTGGATTTGAACCGACAGCCGGACACTAGACCGACGGTCGGGAAGGGTGGGCACCGGCCCCGTCAGCATCTCGGCCGACGGGACCGGCACCCGGTCGGGCACTCAGCCCCAGCAGAGCTTCTGGCCCTCGGCGACCGAGATCGAGTCGACGCCGGCGACCTTGCCGTCGGTCACCAGCGCGACACCGGTGTCGAAGAAGTCCAGGCCGGGGGTCACGGCCGGCTTCTCGCCGCCGTCGGCGAGCTTCTTGATGGCCTCCACCCCGAGCTGGGCCATCTTCAGCGGGTACTGCTGTGACGTCGCGGCGATGGTGCCGTCCTTGACCAGGGTCAGGCCCGGGCTGCAGCCACCGTCGACCGAGACGATGAGCGCGTCCTTGATCCCGGCGTCACTGAGCGCCTCGGCGGCACCGGCGGCGGCCGGCTCGTTGATCGTGTAGACCACGTTGATGTCCTTGGTCTTGGAGAGGCAGTTCTCCATGGCCGTCTTGCCCTTGTCCTGGGCCCCGCCCGTGGGCTCGTTGCAGGCGATGGTGTAGCTGCCGCCCTTGCCGGCGGTGTACTTGCCGGACTTGTCCTCGTCGCCGTTCTTCTTGGCGTCCTTGACGTCGATCCCCATGCCGGTCAGGAAGCCCTGGTCCCGGTTGTAGTCGACGGAGACGACCTTGTCGTTGAACAGGTCGAGCAGAGCAATGTTGGCGGTCTTGCCGGCCAGCTTGGCGGCGGTGTACTTGCCGATCAGCTCCCCCGCCTTGAAGTTGTCGGTGGCGAAGGTGATGTCGACGGTGTCGGCGGGGTCCGGCGGGGTGTCCAGCGCGATGACGAAGAGGCCGGCGTTGCGCGCGTTCTCGATGGCGCTGTTGACCCCGGACCCGTTCAAGGTGATCAGGATGCCCTTGTCGCCGCGGGCGACGGCGGCCTCGATGGCCTTGACCTGGCCGTCCTCGTCACCGTCGGCCGCACCGGCGGCGGTGGTCACGTCGACGCCCTGCGCGGCGCCGGCCTCCTTGGCGCCCTTCTGCATCGCGATGAAGAAGGGGTTGGTGTTGTTCTTGGTGATGAGGGTGACGGCGATCTTGTCGCCGCCGCCGCCGCCCGCGGAGGACGCGCCACCGGAGGCGGCGGGGGTGGTGGTGCCGCTGCCACCACAGGCGGTCAGGGCGAGGGTGGCGGCACCGGCCAGAGCCAGGCCGGCGAGCAGACGGCGCTGGGCCGAGTTCGACGGGAACAACTTCATGAGAGGCCTCTCGTGGGATTCCTACACCGTCGAACGGTTTGACAACGGTGTCACTACAGCTATTCAAGACACTTAAGAGAACGTTGTCAAGACAACGTGGCGGAACGCGGCCGAGGCGTTACAGTCCTCGCACCAGCCAGTCGCACAGCAGGGAGCCCCGTGACCACACCGATGGCCAAGCCGCGGGCCACCATCCGCGACGTCGCCGCGCTCGCAGGCGTGGGCATCAAGACCGTCTCGCGGGTCATCAACGACGAGCCCAACGTCAGCCCGCAGATGCGCGACCGTGTCCAGCGGGCGGTCACCGCCCTCAACTTCAAGCCCAACCAGGGCGCCGGTGCGCTGCGCCGCGGTGACCGCAAGACCCTCACCCTCGGGCTGCTGATCGACGCCGTGGACAACCCCTTCTCCGGGGCCATCAACCGTGCCGTCGAGGAGGAGGCCATACGGCGCGACACCGCCGTGTTCGCGGCCAGCTCCGACGACGACCCCGAGCGCGAGCGAGTCCTCGTGGAGGCCTTCACCCGGCGTCGGGTGGACGGGCTGATTCTCACCACGATCCTGCCTGACCACGGCTATCTGCAGGCCGAGCGGGAGCAGGGCACGCCCATCGTCTTCGTCGACCGGCCGGCGGTGGGACTCCTGGCCGACGCAGTGTTGACCGACAACTACGAGTCCTCCGTGACCGCCGTCCGGCACCTGGTCGAGCACGGACACCGCCGCATCGCCCACCTGGGCGACGAGCTCACGATCTCCACCGCGCGCGACCGCCGCCGGGGCTTCCTGGACGCTGTCCGTGGCGCCGGGCTGACCGACCGCCTGGAGCCGATCGACGGGCTGCGCTCCGAACATGAGGCCTACCTTGCCGTACGCCGGCTGCTGACGCAGGAGAACGCGCCGACCGCGCTGTTCGCGGCCCAGAACATGGTCACCCTGGGCGCGATCCGGGCCCTGCACGAGCTGGGCCTGCAGCACCAGGTGGCACTGGTCGGCTTCGATGACCTGCTGCTCGCCGACATGCTGGACCCCGCCATCACGGTGATGGCCCAAGACCCCTGGCAGATCGGGACCGTCGCCGCCCAGCTCATCTTCGCCCGGCTGGACGGAACCGCCGGTCCCGAGACCACCTACGTCGTCCCGACCCGGCTGATCGTCCGGGGCTCGGGGGAGATCCGGCCGCCGACCTGAGCGTCCCGACCCGGTCCGACCGGCGTCCCAGCTGGTCGGCTCCCCCGATCATGGACACCGTTGTCAGGGCGGCAGCCCGAACTGACCTGGCCGTCCGTGTCGGGGGTCGCAACGCTCACCGGAATCTCAGGTTCGCCCGGGGGTGAGGGTCGGCCCCGTCACCGGCTGCGGGAGGGCCGAGCCACCCCCCTCGACCCCGGCCCAACGGGATCACCCGGAGGCAGCCGTGGGGTCCGCGGGTTAGCGTGACCCCATGACCGTCACCACCGCAGCGGCACCGGCGTGGACCGCGCCTGAGGCCACCGCCGCGCTCCTCCGCCGCCTGACCGGCGTCAGCCGTCTCGGCGTCGCCTTCTCCGGCGGGGTCGACTCCGCCCTCCTGCTCGCCCTCGCCGCCAGCGCCCTGGGCCGGGACCAGGTGGTGGCCCTGCTCGGGGTCTCCCCCAGCCTGGCCGTCGACGAGCGGCAGGCGGCGCACGAGGTGGCCGCCCAGATCGGCGTCCGGCTGGTCGAGGTCGAGACGTACGAGGCCGAGCGGGCGGCGTACCAGGCCAACGGCCCCGACCGCTGCTTCCACTGCAAGGACGAGCTCTTCACCCGGATCGACGACGAGGTCGTCGCCACGCACGGGCTGGACGCGGTCGCGTACGGCGAGAACGCCGACGACGCCGTCCGGCCCGACCGGCCCGGCTCGGCGGCCGCGACCCGGCACGCGGTGCTCAGGCCGCTGGCCGACCTGGGTCTGACCAAGGCCGACGTCCGACACCTCGCCCGCGACCTGGGGCTGTCGGTGGCGGACAAGCCCGCGGCCCCGTGCCTGGCGTCCCGGATCCCCCACCACTCCGAGGTCACCCCGGCCAAGCTCGCCCAGATCGACCAGGCCGAGAGTGCGCTGCGCCGGCTCGGGTTCGCCGACCTGCGGCTGCGGCACCACGACCAGGTCGCGCGGATCGAGCTGCCCGAGGCCGACCTGGTGCGGGCCGTGACCTCGCCGCTGCGCGAGCAGGTGCTCGCGGCCGTCCGGGCGGCCGGGTTCACCTTCGTCGCCCTGGACCTGGCCGGGATCCAGTCCGGAGCCTTCACCCTGCCCCTGCTCACGATCGGCCGCGGTCCCGGTGTCCCGGGTCCGACGGCGGAACGGCCGCACGAGTCGCACCGTGGCTGAGCCGCGCACCGCGTCGGCCGACGGCGCCCACCCGAGCCCGGCGTCGGGCGACGGCACCCAGCCGCTCGACCCCCTCGACGGCATCGCCCACCTCGACCTGAGCCGGGCCCGGCGGCGGGGCTACCCGGAGGCGGTCTACTGCGCGGGCAAGACCGCGGAGCAGGTCGGGCTGATCGCGGCCCGGCTTCGCGACAGCGACGGTGTGGCGCTGTTCACCCGGGCCGGCCCCGAGCACGCGGCGGCGGTGCTCGCCGAGCTGCCGGACGCGGCCCACCACCGCGGCGCCGGACTGCTCGCCTGGCCCGCAGCCCCGCCGGCCAGCAGCGGCGGGCTGGTCCTGGTGCTGGCGGCCGGCACCTCCGACCTGCCCGTGGCCACCGAGGCCCAGCTGACGGCCAGCTACCTGGGCCGGGCCACCGAGCTGGTGGTGGACGTCGGGGTCGCCGGTCTGCACCGCATCCTCGGTCAGCTGGACCGGCTCCGCCGGGCCCGGGTGATCGTGGTCGCCGCGGGCATGGACGGTGCCCTGCCCAGTGTCGTGGCCGGACTGGTCAGCGTTCCCGTCGTCGCCCTGCCCACCTCGGTGGGCTACGGCGCCTCCTTCGGCGGGATCGCCGCCCTGCTGGCCATGCTCAACGCGTGTGCCCCCGGGGTCGCCGTGGTCAACATCGACAACGGGTACGGCGCCGGCCACCTGGCCGCGCAGATCGCCGGCGGAGACCCGGCGTGACCGCGGATCGGCACGTCTGGGTCGACGCGTCCGCCGGCGTCGCCGGCGACATGCTGCTCGGGGCCCTGGTCGACGCCGGAGCGCCGGTGGCCGCGGTCCAGGCGCACGTCGACGCCGTCATCCCCGGGTCGGTCCGGCTCCGGCTGAGCGAGGTGCTGCGCGCCGGCCAGCGCGCCGCCCACGTCGACGTGGACGTCCTCACCGACGACCTGCCGCACCGGACCTGGGCCACCATCCGCGAGCGGCTGACCGACGCCGACCTGCCCGAACCCGTACGCCGCCGCGCCCTGGCCGCCTTCGGTCGGCTGGCCACGGCCGAGGCCCGGGTGCACGGGGTGGACGAGGAGACCGTGCACTTCCACGAGGTCGGGGCGCTGGACTCGATCGCCGACGTGGTGGGGGTCTGCTCGGCGCTGCACCTGCTGGACGTGGCCACCCTGAGCGCCGGACCGGTCGCCCTCGGGTCGGGCCGGATCCGGGCCGCGCACGGGGACATCGGGGTGCCGGTGCCCGCCGTGGTCGAGCTCTCCACCGGCTGGGCGGTGGTGGCCGGCGGAGCCGGGGAGCTGACCACCCCCACCGGGATGGCCCTGCTCGCCGCGCTGGCCGAGCGCGGCGAGGACCTGCCGGCCATGACCCTGCTGGCCAGCGGGTCCGGGGCCGGCACCAAGGACACCCCGGGCCGACCCAACGTCACGCGCGTGCTGCTGGGGCGGCCGGCCGGGGCGGCCGGTGGCGGCCCCGGTGAGGCCGCCGTCGTCCTCGAGGCCAACGTCGACGACTTCGACCCGCGGCTGTGGCCGGGGGTGCTGACCGCACTTGTCGCGGCGGGTGCGGCCGACGCCTGGCTGACCCCGATCGTGATGAAGAAGGGCCGGCCGGCCCACACCCTGTCGGTCCTGGCCCGACCCGAGAGCGCCGGGTCGCTGCGCGCGCTGGTCCTGCGGCTGACCAGCACCATCGGCGTCCGGGAGACCACCGTGGCCAAGTCCTCGCTGCCGCGGGGCTGGGTGGACGTCGAGCTGCCGGAGGGGCCGGTGCCGGTCAAGATCGCCCACGCCGAGGGCGTCGTCTGGCAGGCCACCCCCGAGTTCGACGCGGTGGAGGCACTGGCGGCGTCCTCGGGCCGCCCGGTGCGCGACCTGCTCGAGGCGGCCGCCCGGGCCGCCGGGAGCGCCGGGTGGGTGACCGGAGCCCCGGTCCCGCCGCACCTGCGCGGACACGCCTGAACCACGGCGGGTGCCGGCCGGAGCCGGTGCTGAACCGCTCGACCGAGTACATTGACCGGGGTCGGCCGCCGACCGGGCGGGTGTCGAGAGGAACTCTGATGAGCGACCCCACGTCGTCCGCCGCGCCCCTGCCGCTGGCTCCGCCCGAGACGAGCGCCCTCACCCTGACCGCCCCCGCGGCCCCGGCTCCCGTGGTCGCCACGCAGGCGCCCGTGATGGCCCCGCAGGTGGACCCTGCGGCGATCCCGGCGCTGGACGCCCGGGTGGACGGCTACCTCACCAGCCTGCTGGCCACCCAGACCCGCTCCCCCGCCTTCGCCGCCCAGGCCGACGGCGTCCGCACCATGGGCGACGCCGACATCCGGCGGGCCGCCGAGTCCTCCAACCGGCTCCTCCAGACCCCCGTCCGCGCGCTCAAGGAGGGCGGTCTGGCCCAGGGGTCCAAGGTGGGCCAGACACTGCTCGACCTGCGCCGTACGGTGGAGGACCTGGACCCGAGCCAGGCCACCGGCAGCCGCAAGCTGTTCGGGATGATCCCCTTCGGCGACAAGGTGGTCGACTACTTCCGCAAGTACTCCGACGCCCAGACCCACCTGGACGCCATCCTGCACAGCCTGCGGAGCGGGCAGGACGAGCTCACCCGCGACAACGTGGCTCTGACCATGGAGAAGCAGAACCTGTGGACGGCGATGGGCCAGCTCAACGCCTACATCTACGTGGCCGAGCGGCTGGACGCCCGGTTGGCGGCCAGCATCGCCACCCTGGAGCTGTCCGACCCCGAGCGGGCCAAGGCGCTGAGCCAGGACGTGCTCTTCTACGTCCGCCAGAAGCACCAGGACCTGCTGACCCAGCTCGCCGTCTCGATCCAGAGCTACCTGGCCATCGACATCATCATCAAGAACAACATCGAGCTGATCAAGGGGGTCGACCGCGCCTCGACCACCACGGTCTCGGCCCTGCGGACGGCCGTCGTCGTGGCCCAGGCCCTGGGCAACCAGCGCCTCGTCCTGGACCAGATCACGGCGCTCAACACCACCACCTCGAACCTGATCGAGGGCACCTCCCAGATGCTGCGCGACAACTCGGCCAAGATCCAGCAGCAGGCCGCCTCGGCCACCGTGGGACTCCCCCAGCTGCAGGCCGCGTTCGCCAACATCTACGCGACCATGGACTCGATCGACGCCTTCAAGCTGCAGGCCCTGGACACCATGGCCACCACCATCGGCACCCTGGAGTCCGAGGTGGTCAAGTCCCGCGACTACCTCGACCGGGTCTCCCGGCAGGACCAGCAGCTGGGCAGCGGTCAGCTCGACCTGGACCCGGGTGCGCCCGGTGCGCTCCGCTGACGCCGGGGCGGGCACCCACCGGGCGGCTGCCGTGGGGCTGAGGCAGTGGTGGACCCGCTTCGCCGGCGCCCCCGTCGACCCGCCGCCGGCCACCCCCATCCCCGCGGTGCCCACCGAGGCCGACCTGCTCGCCGCCCTGGACCAGGTGGAGGCCTCCGTGGCCGGGGGCAGCGTGCCGGGGCTGGTCGCTGCCCGCGTCCGCCGGGTCACCGGCACCGTCCGGCAGACCGTCCCCCGGCTGCGCAACCTGGGGCTGGGCAGCCCCGAGGCGTACTCGGTCATCGCCACGGCCACCGACTACCTGCCCGAGGCCCTGGCGGGCTACACCCGGCTGCCGCGCCAGTGGGCCGACAGCCGGCCCGTCGAGGGCGGCAAGACCTCGCTGATGCTCCTGGTCGACCAGCTCGACCTGCTGGGGGCGACGATGGAGGAGGTTCTCGACGCCGTCGTCCGGGTCGACGCCGACGCGCTGATCGCGCACGGGCGGTTCCTGCAGGCCCGGTTCGGCCCCGCCGCCCGCGGGGGCCACCTGGACCTGGGCTCGCCCGAGCCGGGTACCGCCGGACCGTTGGACCTGCCGTGACCACCCCCCGTACGCCGGCCCCCGACCTCGCGGGTGCCCTGACCACCCTGACCGACGTCGCCGCCCGGGCCGGGCTGGAGGTGGCCGCCGCGCGGGCCGAGGGCCGGGCCCTCGCCGCGGCGGTGCTGGAGACCCCCCGGGAGGCATGGGCTGTGGCGCAGGCCTGGAGCCGGGCGACCGGGGAGCCGGACGCGGACGCGTTCTTCACCGCCGCGGTCCGGGGTCGACGCTGGCTCAGCTCGCCCACGGTGCTGCTGAGCGGCCTGCGGGCCGCCGGGCACCCCGAGACCTCGGCCTACGCCGAGGCCCTGGCCCGGGTCTGCGAGACCGCGCCGGCCCTCACCCCCCGGCCGGAGCCGGCCCTGGCGCGGGCGGTCCTGGCCGCCTCGGCCCAGCGGCAGGGCGTCGGCCATCGCGCCACCGGGGCCGATCTCCCGGTCGGCCTGGACCTCAGTGCCGCCGAGCTGGCCTCGGCCGGCGCCCTCCCCGCCCTCGCCGCCCTGTTGAACCGGACCGACCTGCTGAACCGGACCGACCTCCTGAACCGGACCGACCTCCTGAACCGGACCGACTCGGCCCCGGTCGACCCGGCCGCACCGGCCGCACCGATCGACCCGGCCGCACCACCCGCCCCGCCCAGGACGCAGCCGCCCGGGCCGCCGTCGCCCGTTGCCTCACCTGCTCAGACGCCGGCCCCGCCGGCACCCACCTTGGCCGAGCTGCTGGCCGAGCTGGACGCCCTCATCGGGCTGGCCGAGGTCAA
>JAOPXW010000216.1 GCA_025964935.1 Friedmanniella sp.
TGTCGACCCGACCCGACGGGGCGGGCGTTCAGGCGGTCAGGACCGTCCCGGAGCTGATGGTGCCCGGCGCGTCCTGGTCGGACACCGTCGCCGCGCCGACAACGGTGACGTCCGCCTCGAAGGTCCAGTCACCCTTGACCGTGAGCGAGGTCGCGCCCTTCAGCGACGGCGCCCCGGTCGGGAAGCGTCGCTCGAACTCAGTGATCGTCTTGTAGTGGCTGGTGTCCAGATCGACCAGCGGTGCCGGGTCGGAGACCCGGGTCAGGCGGCCGTCGGACCCCACGTCGTAGACGTCGGAGCGAAGCAGCAGCAGGTCGTTCGTCGTCTTGACCGGCAGGAAGCGGTCCCGGCCGACCCCGATCGCCGTCGCCCCCTCGAACACCTCGACCGCGGCGCCCATCGCGCTCTCGATCTGGACCACCTCGGGGGAGGAGGGGTCGGACGGGTCGACGGTCTTCTCGTTCTTGATCAGCGGCAGCCCCAGGACCGAGTGCCGCTCCTTGAGCGTGCGCGAGAGCACCTCCAGGTCGAACCACAGGTTGTTGGTGTGGAAGTAGGGGTGCCGGTGCTCGTCGGTGAAGAAGTGCATCTCCTCCTTCGCGGTCTGCGCGGTGTCCCGCAGGATCAGCTGCTGGTCGGCCTTCCGGATGGCCAGGTGGCCACCCTTGCGGTCGGCCGGGGTCCGCTCGCAGATCTCGGCGGCGTACGGGGCCCCGCTGGCCGCGAACCAGCCGGCGATCTGCGCGTTGGGGGCGGCGCCGAGGTTGTCGGAATTGGAGACCGAGGCGTAGCGGTAGCCCAGGGCGATCAGCCGGTCCAGGACCCCGGAACCCTCGAGGGCGGTGTAGAGGTCCCCGTGCCCGGGAGGGCACCACTCCAGGGTCGGGTCGGCCGGCCACTCGACGGGGGTCAGGTCATCGGCGCGGAGCTTGGGCTCCTGGTTCTGGACGAAGTCCAGCTCGAGGCCGTCCACGGCCAGGTCGTCGTACGGGGCCAGCGCGGCCAGGGTGTCGTCGTGGGTGCGGAAGCTGTTCATGAACATCAGGGGCAGCGGGACGCCGTACGTCGTCCGGGCGGCCCGGACCTGGTCGACGATGATGTCCAGGAAGGTCTTGCCGTCCCGGACCGGGAGCAGGGACTTGGCCTGCTCCATCCCCATCGAGGTGCCGAGCCCACCGTTCAGCTTGATGATGACCGTCTTGGCCAGCGCCGCCCGGGCGTCCTCCTCCGACACGGTCACCGCGCTGAGCAGGTCGGGGTCGGTCAGCGGCTCGATGCTGTCCTCGGGGATGAAGCCCGTGACCCCTTCCTCCAGCTGGTGGTAGTAGTGGGTGAAGACGTCGATCGCCTGCTGGTGCACGCCAGCGGCGGTCATCTTCTCCTGCGCCTGCTTCAGACCAAGATCACTCATGCCCCAGATCCTAGGGAAGCCGACGCCCCCCGCGATAGCCGGGAACCGCGTCGACGGGCAGCAGGGTGAGCAGCACCCCGGGGGTCGCCGCTACTTCTTCTTCTTCGGGGCCGGAGGTGGGGTGAGCGAGGAGAGCAGGGCGACGGACTCGGTCGCCATGGTCGCCTGCGCCGCGGCACGGTCCCCGTTCGGGGTGCCGTCGCCCGGCTGGTCGCCGTAGTCGCCGAACCAGCTGTGGACGGCCCCTGGGATCTGCACGTAGCGGGTGTCGGCGGGCGCGTTGGGTTTTGACGCCTCGACCTTGGCCGGGGTGGACAGGCCGTCCTCGCTGCCCGAGAGGGAGAGCACCTTGAGGTCGCTCCGCCGCATCGCCGACGCCGGATAGGACGCGAAGAAGATCAGGCCCTTGACCTGCGGGTGGGCCTCGGCGTACGCGGCGGCCGACACCCCGCCCAGGGAGTGGCCGCCGACGGCCCAGTGCTTGATCTCGGGGTGCAGGTCGATCACGGTCTGGTCGTGGTCGTCGGTGAGCAGCGAGATGCCGAACGGCTCCTTGAGCACGACCACGAGGTACCCCTTGGCCACCAGCGGGCGGAGCACGTGGGCGTACGCGCGGGGGTCCACCCGGGCCCCGGGGGTGAAGACGAAGCCGGTGGTGGGCTTGACGTCGCGGCCCTTCGCGTCGCGGAAGGCGGGGGCCATCTCGTACCAGGTGAGGCGGTCGGAGACCCGTACCCCGGCCTCCGAGCGCATCGCGGCCGTGGCCACGTCGGTGGCCCCGAAGGGTCGGGTGTAGGCGAGGACGGAGACCAGCAGCACCGCGAGCAGCAGGGCGGGGACGGCCAGCAGGATCCGGGCCCGGGCCCGCCGGTGGAGCTGCTGCTCGGTACGGCGGGCGGGCTGCCCGTCGGCCGCGTCCTCCCGGTCCAGCCGGTCGCCCACGATCAGGCTACCGATGGACCAGGCGACGGCCACGAACCCGAACAGCAGGGCCCCGATGCCGGCCACCAGGGTCGCGGGGTGCCCGCTCAGGACCGGGCGCCAGCGGGTCCAGCCGACCCAGCCGGCGACCCCGACCAGCGCGAAGCCGACGACGAGCCAGATGAGGGCCAGCACCACGCGGCTGCGGGTCCCCGGCTGCGACATGCGGGTCCCCGGCTGCGACATGCGGTGATTCTAGGGGCCCGGCCCTGGAAATCGGACGCCAGTGGAAGGGCCCCGGTGCGAGCCGCGCTCAAACGCGGCGGCGGCCTCGCACTGGGGTCCCGATTCCAGGGCTGACGACCTCAGAGGACGAGGTCGGAGACGATCATGTTGTGGTCCGAGGGCCGGCTCGAGTCGACCCGCTTGGTGACGTTCTCGTAGCGCTTGGAGCTGCTGACGCCCTTGGCGAGAATGTAGTCCAGCGCGACGGAGCGGCCGGCGGCGTAGGTCTTCTGCACCGTCTCGAAGTGGTTCATCGTCGAGTACTGGGTGTTGACCCGCTTGGTGGCCGAGGAGGTGTCCTTGAGGCCCTGGCCCACCAGGTAGTCCCGCGGGGTGTTGCCGTTGGGCTTCTTGGTCTTCCACGAGTTCAGGTCACCCGCGATGATGACCTCCTTGCCGCCGGCCATCGACGCGACCCGGTTGTAGACCGCCGCCGCCTGGCTCCGACGCAGGGCGTCGTACTGGCCCTCGGTGCCCATGTTGCCGCTGCGGCGGGAGTCCAGGTGCACCGAGACGAAGAAGAAGTGCTTGCCCGTGCTCTTGTCGCTGAACTCGGCCCAGGCCGCGCTGCGCCTGGCGCTGGGGCCGTCGGAGGCCAGGACCGGCAGCTCCATGCTGCAGGAGCCGTTGAACTGGCTCTTGCCGGTGGTGTCGGGGCAGTCGCTCACCAGGCTGTAGCGCGACGTGTCGTAGAGGATCCGCGCACCCTGGGTGCTGTGCGGCGTCCCGGCCTTGACGTACGGGGTGGTCCGGACCAGCGTGTAGCGGCCGCCCCCGTTGCGGTTCAGGGCCTGCTTCAGGCTGTCGGTCTGCCGCATCCTGCCCTGGAGGGTGCCCGTCACACCGTCGGCGCGGCCCGGGCCGAGCTCCTGCAGCGCGACGACGCCCGGCCGCTTGCTGACGATCTCGCGGGCCACGTCGTCGGCCCGGCTCAGCCAGCTACGGCTGTCGTGGGCGAACGAGGTCCGCACGTTGAAGGAGGCGACCCGCAGGCCGGTGGCGGCGGCGGCGGTGGGGGCCGCAGCGACCGAGACGAACCCGGTCAGGGCGACGGCGGAGGCGGCGGTGGCCGCGGCGAACTTGGAGATGCGCAAAGGAATGTCCTTCAGAGGTAGAGATAACAGGTACCCCCGATGGCACCCTCTGATTATGCGTCCGAAGTGATTATCCGGACCGCATGCAGAGATTCTAAAAAGCGAGTTGGAGGGTTAGCAAACGGTGGTGACGATGAACTGGCACCAGTACCCCGTACGGCGTGTGACCTTGTCAACACCCCAACGCTCATCTGGTCGTGATTGTCCCGTGATACATGAGAGATAGATCACAGACGAGCGTGAGACCCGCGGTGGGCCGACATGGGCGATATCGTCCGGCGCTCACCGGACCGCACCGAAGACGCCGCCCCGAGGAGAACTCCCCGACACCTCCCGGTTACCCGCAGCTACCGGCCGGCACGCCGAGGCGAGCCCGGCCGGCGCCCCTCACCGTCCGAGGCGAGCCCGTACGGCGTCGACGACGGTCCGGGCGGCCGAGACGGGTGTGAAGGCCCGGGCGGCAGCGGTCAGCCGAGCCACCTCGTCCTCGCTCAGGTCGAGGTCGACGGCGGCCACGTTGAACTCGAGCTGCTCGACGCTGGAGGCGCCGGGGATGACGACCACCTGCGGCAGCGCCAGCAGCCAGGCCAGCGCCACCTGCGCCGGTCGGGCCTGGTGGGCCGTGGCCACCTCGCGCAGCAGATCCAGCAGCGGGGCGACCCGGCGCAGGTTCTCGGTGCCGAAGAGCGGGTTGGTCGCCCGGATACCGCCGGGGCGGTTGTCGGGCCCGTAGCGTCCGCCCAGCAGACCCTGGGCCAGCGGGCTCCAGGCCATCACCATCCGGTTCTCGCGCTCGGCGAAGGGCACCAGGTCGGCCAGCGGGGCCGAGCGCGCCAGCGAGAACTGGACCTGGTTGCTGACAACCGGCCGCCCGAGTGCGGCGTCGGCCTGGCGCCAGCGGTCCAGCGAGTAGTTCGAGACCCCGACGGCGGAGATCCTGCCGCCGTCCAGGAGCTCGCGCATGCCGCGCATGATGACGGAGTCGGGCACCAGCGGGTTGGGCTGGTGCACCTGGTAGAGCGGGATCCGGTCCAGCCGCAGTCGACGGGCGCTGCCCGCCTCCCGCCGCTTGATGACGGGCGGGAACGGGGCGACCGGGAACAGCTTGCTCGCCACCACCACCTCCGACCGACGGTCACCGAGGGCCGCGGAGAGGATCGACTCGCTGCGGCCCGTCCCGTAGATCTCGGCGGTGTCGAACAGCGTCACGCCCAGCTCGAGGGCTCGAGCCACGATGTCGCGGGCCGCGCCGTCGGCGTACGCATCGCCGTAGCCCCACTCACGGGAGCCGAACTGCCAGGTGCCGAGACCGACCCGGCTGACCGGCCCGAGACCGGGGACGTCGAGGAACTTCATCGTTTCAGTCTGCGCTCCCGACCCCGGCGGGGACGGGGCGGGGGGTGCGCTCGGGTGCGCACGATCGGCACCCCACCGCCTGCAGCACGGATCAGCGGAAAGCCCCACCCGGGTGCCCCGGGCTCCTTAGGATGATCTCCTCAGCGAATGCTGGGGACCGGCTCGGGGCCGTCTTGAGGAGAACGACGCCGTGGCGTTGCCTTCCGCGTGCCGACCACAGCCCGGTCCGCTACGCGCCCTGCTCATCGCCGTGGCCCTGAGCGCCGTCGCCGGCTGTCTTGCCTGCAGTCCTGCGGCCAGCTCAGCCGGGCGGCCCTCCGCCGCGCCGGCCGACCCGGTGGCCTCCGTGACCGTCCCGGCGTCGGCCGGGTCGCGCCGTCCGACCCCCGCCGACGTGGCCGGTCCCGACGGAGCCTGCCCCCCGCTCCAGAACAGCGTGGCCCCCGCCACCGGCATCCTGCTCGGGGCGGCCGTCAACCCGGACGGCGACTCGCTCGCGGCGTACGGCAAGAGGCTCGGCCATGCGCCGGCCGTGGCGGTGGTCTTCGCCGGCCTGCCCATGTCGCACGGCGACCGGCTGGCCGTCGACGCCCTGGTCGCCCAGGCCCGACGCCTCGGCAGCTCGGTGCTGTTGACCATGGAACCGCGTCAGGGTCTGGGGGCGGTCACCGCCCCGGTGGCCCGCGAGCTGGCCACCCAGCTGCGGGGCTACAACACCACCGGGGTGCCGGTCGTGGTCCGCTTCGGGCACGAGATGAACGGGTCCTGGTATCCGTGGGGACAGGACCCGGCCGCCTTCCGGACCGCCTTCCGGCGCGTGGCCGCAGCGGTGCACGCGGACGCACCGGGGTCGGCCATGATGTGGGCGCCCAGCTACGGCGGCGGCTACCCGTTCTCCGGCGGCAGCTACTACGCCGGGGCGCAGACGACCCGGGGTCGCCAGCTCGACAGCAACCACGACGGCCGGCTGAGCGAGGCCGACGACCCGTACGCGCCGTACTGGCCGGGGCGGGCGTCCGTGGACTGGGTCGGGCTCTCGGTCTATCACTGGGGCAACCGCTACAAGTGGGGCTCCAACGAGGTGCCGGAGGCGGGCAAGTTCGTCGGGCAGCTCCGCGGCACCTACCACGGCCTGGGCGGCGACCAGCGCGACGTGCCCGACTTCTACGCCCGCTACGGCGAGCGCAAGGGACTTCCGGTCGCGGTCGCGGAGACCGCGGCCCTCTCCATCGCCGGCCGCGGTGGTGCCGCGGAGCTGTCCATCAAGCGGGCCTGGTGGAGACAGACTCTGGCCCCCGACCTGAGCCGGCGGCTGCCGCTTCTGAAGATGGTCAACTGGTTCGAGTGGGACAAGACCGAGCCGGAGGTGCAGGCCCGGGTGTCCTGGTCGGCGACCGGGTCGGCCGCCAGCGCCCGTGCCTACCGCGAGGCGCTCCCGGACTGGGCCCGCTGGGCCGGCGGCCGCCCGCGCTGCTGAGGGGCCCAGACGACAGCGGGCCCGGGGTCGAGATGACCCCAGGGCCCGCCGACGGTGCTGCGCTAGCCACCGGTCACGGGAAGGTGGTGACCGTGACCGGGACGTCCGGGTTGGCCTTGGAGGACGAGCCCCCGGTCTGGTTGATCACGTGGTCGATCGACCCGGACCCGTTGACCGGGTCGAGGAAGATCGTCAGCAGGTCGTGCATCGTGACCCCGGGCGTGACCGGGACCTCGAACGAGTGGTCCTCGTGGATGTCGACGCCCTGGTTGAAGAACGAGTAGCTCCCCAGCCCCCACGCCTCGTGGGTGGTCACCGACGGGTCGACCAGGTAGGCCACGTAACCGTTGACGCCGTGGTCGGTCCACGCCGCCTGGTTGGGCACGTCGTAGGGCAGCTCGTTCTGGAAGAACACCGTACGGCCGCGCTCGCCCCGCCAGATGACCTCGGTCTTCTGGTAGTGCTCGACGAACAGACCGGTCGCGGTGACGTCGTCCCCGTTCACGATCACGCCGGTGTCCGCGGTGTTCTGGGTCCAGCCGACGCCCTCGCCGTGGTCGGCGCGCCAGGCCCAGATGTCGTCCAGGATGACGTGGTCGCTGTTGACGACCAGGCTCACGGTGGCCTTGCCCAGGTGCGGGCCGCCGATCCGGAAGAACACGTCCTGGATGCCGGTCGGGTTGGCGGCACTGCTGCCGTGGGCGCTGTTGCCGTGCTGGTCCCCGGCCTGCCCGTTGCCGTCGTGCGACCCGGAGCCGATCTCCATCAGCACGGCGGAGTTCTTGGCGCCGGCGTCGATGGTCAGCCCGGCGACGTCGACGCCCTGGACGTCGGCGACCCGGATGGCGGTGTTGCCGTTGGTCGCCGTGAAGGTCGCGAGACCCAGCCCCAGCACCACCGTGTCGGCCCGCTTGATGTCGACGGCGCGGTCGATGTCGTAGACCCCGGGCGTGACCAGCAGGTTCTTGCCGCGGGCGAGCTCGGTGTTCAGCGTCTTGGCTGAGTCACCCGGCCGGGTGACGTAGAAGTCGGTCAGCGGGATCGAGCGCCCCGCGGTGCCGCCGTTGGTCCAGGTCGGCCCCGAGGAGCTCGTCCGGGCGGCGGGAACGAAGACGTTCCAGGCTCCGGCCGCGTCGACGTACAGGTACGGCTTCTCGCGGCTCGCCGGGGTGGTGGCCAGGGTCGTGTACGGTCCGCAGCCGCCGGCGACCGCCGGGAAGCACTGGGCCGGTGCGCCCTCGACGCCGGAGAACACCTGGTTCCAGACGCCGTTGGACCAGGAGCCGACGTGGGAGTCGCGGACGTAGAACTGCTGCTGCGAGCCGTTGATGACGGTGCCGTCCACCGAGCTGTCGGCCACGAACCCGCCGCTGGCGAAGGACGGGCCGGTGCAGTAGTCCATGAAGGTCAGGTTGCCGCCGGTGACGTGCACCCGTCGCATCGGAGCCGCCTGGGAGACGGCCCAGAAGTTGGCGGAGGCGTGGCAGCCCGCGCCGCCGGCGACGTTGATGGTGAGGTTGGAGACGCCCCGCCAGAAGTTGTTGAGTGCGATACAGCCGTTCGCGTCGCACTGGTTGTAGACGTCGACGTGACCGTTGATGGTGACGTCACCCGGCGACTTTCCGAGGCCGACCACCTCGGTGTAGTAACCGACCTCCACGATCAGCGGGGTGGCCGCGGTTCCGTAGGTGCCCGGCTTGAACAGCAGGGCGACGCGCTCGGTGCCGAACTGGTTGGCGATCTGCTGGTCGCGGACCGCGTCGACCGCCTTCTGGATGTCGGCGACCGGCATGCTCGGGTCGAAGACCCGGACGTTGGGACCGAGGTCGGGCTGAGTCACGGCCGGGGCCTTCGGTGCCGCTTCGGCCGCGGCCAGCGGGCTGAGGGCCACCGCGCCGAGGAGAGCGACGACCGAGAGGAAGGCGAGGCTCCGGCGGTGAGGCCGCCGGGGTGGCGCCTCGGTGGGAGCGTTCCCGCGGGTGGCGCGGAGGTGGGACAGGGACTTCAACGTGACTCCTTTGTCAGCGCTCTGGCCCGGCGTGCGCGCCGGGGCCGCCCCCACCGTACGGGGGCACGGCGCCGCCATCGACGTCGGCCGTCGGGCATGGGGTACTCGCGAACGATCCTCGCTCGGGCCGGGTTCCGTCAAGAGTTGACCCGGACCCGGCGAGCCTAGACAGGGAGGTCCGCGCCGCACCTCGGACAACGGGGGCCGGCGTGCTCGTCGAGGCCGCCGCACTCCGGGCACACCCGCCCGAGCCAGCAGACGGCCTCGCCGCCCTCCACCGCGGGCGGCGGGACCTGCAGACGCGGTGGGGCGACGGAGTCCACGTCGGGGCTGGGTCCGGACACCCGACCCAGCACGAGATCGGCCCAGTCCAGCAGCCCGGCCAGGGCGATCCCGTACGGCGGGTCGTCGGCGTAGCCGCAGAGGCGCTGACGGGCCCGACGGATCAGGGTGGCGGCGCCGGGGAGGTTGCCGCGACGCAGATGGGTCAGCCCGACCGCCAGCTGCGCGAGTCCCTGCCACAGCTCCCGCTCCTCGGGGGCGCAGGTCTTCCAGCTGGCCTCGAGGACCTCGTGCGCGTGGAAGGGCAGCCCCTGGTCCAGCAGGCTCTGGGCCTCACGCAGGGCTGGGAGCGGCGGCAGCACGAGATCCTCGGGGACGCGGGGGTAGCCGGCGCTCCCGTGGGGCAGCGGTCGACCCAGTCGGTCCCGCGGCCGCGCGTTGACCGCCCGGCCGGCCTGGTCTCGGTCGCGGTCATCCATCGGTGGTGCCCCGTCCGCTTGCGTCGGTGAGAGAACCGGACGAGCCGTCGGGTTCTTGACCCCATCCTCCCCCAACCCCTGTCATCGACGCCGCCGCGGGCGGAGACCCGCGCACCGCCGCACGGGGGGCAGTGGCGGTACGGCAGTCTGAGGCCAGCAGAAGGAGAATCCCATGGACATGAAGCTCGAGCTCATCCCCGTCCCCGTCAGTGACGTCGACCGCGCCAAGGCGTTCTACACCGAGAAGCTGGGCTTCGCCCTCGACGTCGACGTGACGCCCACGCCGGGGATGCGGGTCGTGCAGCTCACCCCACCCGGGTCGGGCTGTTCCATCATGATCGGCACCGGCATGGGCGAGCTGACCGACCGGACCCCCGGAACGGTCAAGGGCCTGCACCTGGTCGTGGCCGACATCGCCGCGGCCCGGGCCGAGCTGGTCGAGCGCGGGGTGGAGATCGAGGAGGTCACCGACGTCGGGGGCGGGGTGCTCTACGCCTGGTTCGGCGACCCGGACGGGAACACGCTGGCGCTGCAGGAGATGCCCTGGCGGAAGGGCGACAGCTTCTGAGGGAGGTCCACTCCCCCGGTTTCTACGGGCTGTTGTCGCACGTGCCGTCGCGCGGTTGACTGACGGCATGGAGGCCCGGGTCGGCGAGGTGGCGATGCACTTCGTCGAGCACGGCGCCGGTACGGCCGCCCCCGAGACTCTGCTCAGCGCCGACGACGTGCTCGACACGCTGCTCGCCTTCGCCGACCACGTCACCAGCGGGGCTGCGTACCGGCTGGTGGGCCACCCGGCGGGCGGGTCCTACGCCCAGGCCATGGCCGCGAGACGGCCCCACCGGGTCGCCGGTCTGGCGCTGATCTGTCCCCTGCTGCCTGGACTGCGCGAGGTCCCCGCCCACCAGGTGGTCGTCGGGGCCGGGGCCGAACTCGGCGACAGTGCGTTCCGTGCGTACTTCGGTCGCCACACCCCGGAGATGCTGGAGCGGTACGAACGCTACGTCGCCCCGGCGGCGGCGCTGGTCGACGAGGCCGCCCTGCAGCGTCTCGGCGAGCATTGGGAGCTGTCGTCGGATGGCGAGGGCTCCTACCCCGGACCCACGCTGATCGCCGCGGGAAGGCTGGACGCCACGGTCGGCTACGCCGCGGCTATCGAGGCGGCTGCGGGCCATCCCACGCCACGCTCGCGGTGCTGGACGACGCCGGGCAGGCCCTGCCCCACGAGGAGCTCGAGCTGCTGCGGGCGCTGCTGGGGGACTGGTGGGCACGGGTCGAGCGCTCGGCTCCGTCGTGACGCAGGGACCTGGGTGTGACGCACGACCTTTGTCTTGATCACCGGGGCAGGACCAGCCGGCAGGGCCGGCAGAAAGAGAGAAGGGGATGGCGATGTTCGCGGTCATCGGGGAATGGCGGATGGACCCGGCCCGAGGCGGCGACCAGGCGGCAGGACTGGAGGGGATCGTCGCCGGGGTCAGCCAGCTGCCGGGCCTGGTGGCGGGTTACTGGACAGGTGCCGGTGGCGAGCGCGTCTCCCGCACCTTCATCGTGTTCGAGGACCGCGCCGGGGCGGACCGATTCGCGACCGCGGTGCGCGGCAACCTGCACAACCAGTTGGAAGCTGGCGTGGAGAACCTCAGCCTGGTTGTCGCGGAGGTGGTGGCCCACGCAGACCCCGCCCGGTGACGGCCGACCGAGGAGCTCAACCCGCGTTGGTCGCATCTCGGAGGCAGGCTCGACGCCGCATGAACAAACGCCGCTTCACATCGAACCGCGATCACAGAGGACGCCGCGGCGGGCGAGCGCCAAATCTGCGGCGTTGATGATTGGTTGCACTTCCTCGTGGCGGGGGGTCTGAGGCCCTGTTCCCGATGCTGAAGTGGGTGGGCTGAGATTTTCCGCCAAGTGGCCGTTGACGAGGTGAAACGGGTGGCGCCCCCAGCAGGATTCGAACCTGCGACACAAGGTTTAGGAAACCTATGCTATATCCCCTGAGCTATGGGGGCCGGTCACACAGGGTAGCCGCTCGGAGCGTCTGGGAGCATGTCGCGCATGGTCACGCGCATCCTGCTCGACGTCGACACCGGGACCGACGACGCCCTGGCCCTGCTGTACGCGGTGGCGCACCCCGACCTGGAGGTGCTCGGCATCTCCTGCGTGGCGGGCAACTCGGGTCTCGACCAGGTGGTCCTCAACACCCTCAAGGTGCTCGACGCGGCCGGCGCGGGTGACATCCCGGTCGCCGCCGGAGCCAGCCGCCCACTGATCGAGCGGGCCCGGCCGGAGGGCCAGTTCCACGGCGCGGACGGGCTCGGTGGCATCCCGCTGCCGGAACCACGACGTACGCGGTCCGGCCTCCCGGCGGTCGAGATGCTGCGGCAGCAGATCCTGGGCTCCCCGGAGCCGGTCACCCTGGTCGCCTTGGCCCCGCAGACCAACGTGGCCCTGCTCCTCGCCCAGCACCCCGATGTGGCCGCCAACCTGGCCCGGATCGTCTTCATGGGCGGCTCAGCCGCGGGCGGGAACGTCACCGCCGTGGCCGAGTTCAACGTCTGGCAGGACCCCGAAGCCGCGACCGCCGTGGTCGAGTCGGGCATCCCCACCACCATGTACGGCCTGGACGTCTTCAACCGCCTGACGGTCGACGAGCCGACCGCGAATCGGTTCCGCAACGCGGAGCACCCCGCCGTACGCCTGGCCGGGGAACTCCTGCACCGCCGCGGGGCCCGTTCGGACGGCTCAGCCCAGCACTACCTGGGGCTGATCGGCGACCCGGGCGCTCTGGTCTGGCTCACCAACCCCGAGCTGTTCACCACCGCGACCCACCCCGTACGGGTCAACCTGGCCGGGATCGGCCGCGGGCAGACCATCGTGGACCGGCGTTCGCACCTACAGGACTCCGAGGCCCTGGGCCTGGACCCCTGGCCGGAGCTGGAGGTCGCCCTGGATCTCGACGTGGCGGCCGCAGCCGCGGACTTCACCCGGACCGTCGACCGCTACACCGGCTGAGCCTCAGCGCCGTCGCGCCTCAGGCGTGGTCGTGACCCTCGTGCTCGGCCTTCAGCTTGGCGACCTGGGCGTGGACCTCGTCCATGTCCAGACCCTTGACGGCCTCGACGACCTCGAGCAGTGCCGGGCCCGGAAGGGCGCCGGCCTGGTTGAAGACGAGCACACCCTCCCGGAAGGCCATCAGCGTCGGGATGCCCTCGATGCCGAGCTGCCCGGAGAGCTGCTGGTTGGCGTCGGTGTCGAGCTTGGCGAAGACGATGTCGTCGAACTGCTCCGAGGTCTTCTCGTAGATCGGGCCGAAGCGCTTGCACGGACCACACCACTCGGCCCAGAAGTCCACCAGCACGATGTCGTTGTCGCTGATGGTCTTCTCGAAGGTGTCGCCACTGATGTCGATCGTCGACATGGTCAGATCTCCTGTCACATTTGGTGGCCCGGCCTTCCGACCGGACATCCGCATAACCCTCCCGTGCGCGCGACTATTCCAGTCCGCTACTTGATGGCGACCAGCCGGCGCATCGGAATGGCGATCTCGACCGGTCCGTGGCGCTGGACGCGAGCCTCCAGATATTCGATGGCCGCCTCGACCCGCGACCAGCGGGTGGTGGGCAGATACAGCGACCGCAGCATGGTCTCCGCGTCGACCCGCCCCTCGATCCGGAAGTGGTACAGCTCGCGGGCGTCCTCGACCCGCTTCAGCCCGTGGTGCTGCAGCGTCTTGGTGAACCCGGCCAGCTCCACCGGCCCCGGGAACTGGGGTCGCGTGCGCAGCCGGGCGTTGACCTGGGTCAGCAGCTCGACGTCGCGGGGCCACAGCGGCCGCAGGGCCGGCGCGATCGCGGCCAGCACTCCCCCGGGCCGCAGCACCCGGGCCACCTCGGCCAGCACCTCGCCCAGCGGCTGCGCCACGACCAGCCCCAGCGAGCTCGTGACCACCTCGACGGAGGCGTCCCGCACGGGCAGCCGCAGCGCGTCGGCCCGCACCCAGGGTCCGGAGGACCGCTGCGCGGCCAGGGCCAGCTCGCCGGCGGACAGGTCGAGGCCGATCACGGTACGGCCGGGCTGGGCGAGCTCGCGCGACATCGGTCCCGACCCGCAGGCCAGGTCCAGCACGACGGTGGCGGAGACCGACACCGCGCGCGCCAGCCAGCGGTACGGCGAGTGGTCGCCACCGACCGCCCGGGACAGCACGGCCTCGGCCGCCCCCGCCCGCTCGGCGTGGAACTGCTCCAGGTAGGCGGCCCAGTCGACCCCGTCGTCCTTGCTCACCTCGCCACCTCCGGCCTCGGCGGCACCGTCTTGCGCCGACGCCTCATCATGGCCGATCCGCGTACGCCGCGGGGCGGGCCCGCCGGTGCGAAGGACGGCGAGCCGTCCCGACCCCGTACTCGAGGGGCCGGCCGGGCCTCAGGCGCGGGAGACGAACAGGTGGGTGGAGGCCTCGCGGTCGATCTCGCAGCCGGGCGACCCCTCGGCGGTCAGCCGGACCCCCAGGCCGCCGAGCTCGGCGCTCACCTCGGCGCCGGGACGGATGCCGGCGACCCGCAGGGTGCCCATCATCTCGACGTCCTTCTGGATCTCCTCGCTCATCCGCTCGATCACCACACGGGTGGGCGCGGACCCGCCCTTGACCACGTCCTGCAGCTGCTCGTTGCCGGACCGGAAGGTGGCCGGGGTCTCGGCGACCCCCAGCTCGGCCAACCCCGGGATCGGGTTGCCGTACGGGGAGACGGTGGGGCTGTCCAGCAGCTCGACCAGCCGCCGCTCCACGTCCTCGGAGATGACGTGCTCCCAGCGACAGGCCTCCTCGTGCACCTTCTCCCAGTCCAGCCCGATCACGTCGATCAGCAGCCGCTCGGCCAGCCGGTGCTTGCGCATCACCCGGGTGGCCCGGATCCGGCCCTCGTCGGTGAGCTCGAGGTGCCGGTCGCCCTGGACCCGCACCAACAGGTCGCGCTCCATCCGGGCGACGGTCTGGGAGACGGTCGGCCCGCTCTGGTGCAGCCGCTCGGCGATCCGGGCCCGGAGGGGGACGATGCCCTCCTCCTCCAGCTCGTAGATCGTCCGGAGGTACATCTCGGTCGTGTCGATGAGGTCGCTCACCCCGACATTCTCCCCTAGGTGACCGCCGACCCCGCCCGCGCCGCCACCGTCGGCCGCGCCAGGCAGGATAGAGCGATGAGCGCAGCCGCGAAGCCGACAGTCTGGTGGGTCCGACGGGACTTCCGCCTCGCCGACAACCCCGCCCTGGGAGCCGCGGCCGCCGACGGCGCGCCCGTCCTCCCCCTCTTCGTCCTGGACCCCGTCCTGCTGGCCTCCGCGGGTGAGGCCCGCCGGGCCTGGCTGTTCGCAGCGCTGCACCAGCTGGACGCCGACCTCCGTGAGGGCGGCGGCCCGGGCCTGAGCGTCGCCCAAGGCCGCCCGGCCGAGGTGCTGTCGCGGGTCGCCCGCGAGGCGGAGGCGGACACCGTGCACATCGCCGCCGACTTCGGGCCGTACGGGCGGCGGCGCGACGACGCCGTACGCGAGGCGCTGGCCGAGGCCGACGTCGAGCTGACCGCGACCGGTTCCCCGTACGCGGTGGCGCCGGGATCGCTGATGAACAAGTCGGGCACCCCGTTCCAGGTCTTCACCCCCTTCCACCGGGCGTGGCAGGAGCGCGGGGTGCACGGCCCGGCCCCGGCCGTCGATCCGGCGAAGGTGACGTGGCTGCAGGCAACGGACCGGCACGAGCTCGAGGAGGCCGACCCCGACCTGCTGGAGCGCGCGGGCGAGCGGGCCGCCCACGAGGCCTGGGAGACCTGGCGACACCAGGACTCCGAGGGCCTGACCGACTACCACAGGCTGCACGACTTCCCGGGCCCCGACGCCACCTCCCACCTCTCCGTGGCCCTGCGCTGGGGCCACCTGCACCCCCGTACGCTGCTGGCCGACCTGTCCGCCCACACCGGGGCCGGCGCCGCCGCCCTGGCCCGGCAGCTGGCCTGGCGGGACTTCTTCGCCGACGTGCTGCTGCACCGACCCGACGCGGTGACCCAGCCCATCCGGTCCGAGTTCACGGGTCTGCCGAGCGACGAGCCCCGCGACAACCCGGAGGCGGCCGCCCGGCTGCAGGCCTGGCAGCAGGGCAGGACCGGCTACCCCCTGGTCGACGCCGGGATGCGCCAGCTGCGGGCCGAGGGCTGGATGCACAACCGGGTGCGGATGGTGGTCGCGTCCTTCCTGATCAAGGACCTGCACCTGGGCTGGTGGGAGGGTGCGGCCTGGTTCATGCGGCACCTGCGCGACGGGGACATCGCCCAGAACCAGCTGAACTGGCAGTGGGTCGCCGGCTGCGGAACCGACGCCTCGCCCTACTTCCGGATCTTCAACCCGCTCACCCAGAGCAGCAAGTTCGACGCCGACGGCACCTACATCCGGCGCTACGTGCCCGAGCTGGCGGACGTGCCCCTGAAGCACCTGCACGAGCCGTGGAGCGCGCCGGGCGGTCCGCCCGCGGGTTACCCGGGGCCGATCGTGGACCACGCCACCGAGCGCAAGGAGTCGCTGGACCGCTATGAGCTGATCAAGCGCTGAGAACCGGCGAAAGCGGTTTCGGGCCGCGGTGGCCCCGTGAGCGTGCACCGTCGGTGATGCTTTCGCAGCGATTCGCGCACGAGGTGTCGGCGGTCACCCTGCGACCGGACCTGGACCACCTCGCCGACCAGCAGCTGCTGAACCGCACCCACGGCGGCGCCGGGCTCAACACCACCAGCTACGACCTGCCGATGCGCCACCAGACGACGACCCGGGCCGAGGCTGCCGTCAACCGGGGCATGGTCACGCAGGCCAAGCACACCGTGGTGGTGACCGACTCGACCAAGCTCGGCCGGGTCGGCTTCTCCGGATCTGCCACCTGTCCGAGCTCGACGAACTGTTGACCGACCGGGACGACCCTGCGCTCGTACGGCGGCTGCGGGACGCCGGCCTCGAGGTCACTCTGGCCTGAGCGGACCGCTCCGGCCCTCTTGCGCCGGAGCCGCGGCGGGAGCACGCTCAGCGTATGTTCCCGCGCGTCCTGGCCGCCGCGGCGGCCGTCTGGGTGGGGTTCTATCTGGTCGCCTATCTCGTCGTGGTCGGCGCCCCCACCGACTTCGCCCTGGTCTACGCCGGCCTGCTGGTCTTCGCCGCCGCCGTCAGCGGGGCGGCCGTGACCCACCCGCACCGGCCGGTGTTCGTCGCCGCTCTGGTCACGGTGGGCACCGCGATGGTGCTCGGGCTGCTCACGATGGGGGCGGTCCTGATCCCCGCCGTCGTCGCCCTGGTCGTGGCCCTGGCCGTCCTGGTCCCGCCGGGTGACCGGCCCCGGAGGAAGCCCGGAGAACGGCCCGGAAAAAGCGTTGACCCGGTCCAGAGCCCGACATACCGTTGATCCACACGGAGAGGAGGTGGTCCGAAGAATGAGTGACTTTTGGACATGTGAGGTGACGGCCAGCTAGCCGCCATTCGGCCTGTGCCAGACGGTCCCGTGCGGCCGGCTAATCCACAGCCAACACCCGAACCCGCGAGTGCCGGAGATCGTCCTTCCGGCCAGGTCAGATCCGCTGACCTGTCCACTCGCGGGTTTGTCCTTCTCCGGGGGCCCACCGCCGTGCCTCGGTGGCCACGGGCTGCCAGGGCCCGCCCCGTCCCGACGGGTCGACCGGTCGCGCACACCTCATGTGGTCCGGAGTGCATCCACGGGCCCGCTCCGGCGGTAAGTAAAGGGGATATACAAGGTAAACGTCGGGGCGAACAGACCCCGTCGACGTCCCGAAAGGACCCTTTATGACTGGCAACAACACCGTGGTTCGCTCCATGCACGACCTCGGGCTGGCCGCCTGGTTCGGCGGCTCCCTGATGGGCGCCACCGGTCTGAACGGCGCCACCTCGAAGGCGAAGGACCCGACGGAGCGCCTGCGGCTTTCCTCCGACGGCTGGGCGCTGTGGACGCCGTGGCAGATCGCCGCCGTCGGCGTGCACACCGTCGGCAGCATCGGCATGATCTTCGGCAACAGCTCCCGCCTCAAGCACCAGGACGGCGCCACCACCAGCGCGGTCATCAAGACCGTTGTCACCGTCGCCGCGGCGGGCGTCACCGCCTACTCCGGTGTCCTGGGCAAGAAGCTGATGGACAACCAGGCCGAAGGGGCCGAGGGCGCCACCGCGCCGAAGGCCTCGGCGAGCCCCGAGCTGGCCTCGGCGCAGCGTCAGCTCAAGGTGTGCCAGTGGCTCATCCCGGCCCTGACCTCGGTCCTGGTCGTGCTCGGCGCCCAGGAGGGCGAGCAGCAGCGCAGCTTCGCCACCGTGCTCGACAAGATAGGCGTCTAAGCCTCGCGGGGCCATGGCGTACGCTCCGAAGACGGGGCCATTCAGGCTCCCTCTCAACGGAGCGTCGCCATGGCCGACAAGTCCCCTCGACAGCACCTGGCCAAGAAGGCCGGCAAGTCCCTGAAGGAAAAGCGCGCCGACAAGCACGCCAAGACCGACGCCAACAACAAGATCGAGCCCCCCACGGCCGCCAAGAAGCGCTGAGCCCGGCCCGGGTGGACCGTACTGGTCCGCTCCGGGCAGCCTTCTCTCTGTGACCACCACGCCGCCTGCTGCTCCGCGCACCGTCGAGGTGCCCCCGGAGCGGCTGGCAGGTTGGTGCACGCGGTTCGAGGACCGGCACGGGCCCGCCGAGGTCACCGGCACCGCCACGGCCGTCCGGCTCTCCGCCGCCGACGGAGCGACCGCCGAGATCGCGGTCCCGGCCCCACCCCTGCCGCCCTCCGACGACCCGGTCGGCACCCTCGTCCGGCTGACCACCGAGCCGCACCGCGTCGGCGCCGTCCTGGTCCGCAAGGGCGGCTACGCCATCGGGCTGTTCGCCGGCGATCGGCTGCTCGCGTCCAAGGTCGGCAGCGCGTACGTCCAGGGTCGGACCAAGGCCGGCGGCTGGTCGCAGCAGCGGTTCGCCCGACGGCGGGACAACCAGTCCCGGCAGGCGTACGCCGAGGCGGCCGACGTGGCCGCCCGTGTCCTGCTCCCCCACCTGGGCACCCTGTCCGCCGTCGTCGGGGGCGGGGACCGGGCCGCGGTCGACGCCGTGCTGGAGGATCCCCGGCTGATCGGACTGGCTGCGCTCCGGCGCGGGCCCGTCCTGCCCACCCCGGACCCCCGCCTGCGGGTGCTGGAGGCCTTCCCCGCCCAGTTCCGGGCCGTGACCATCACCCTCAACTCCCTCGCCTGACGCCCCGCCCGGCCGGTCAGCCCAGCGCCGTCTCGGCCCCGGCGACGATGCCCAGGGCCTTCACGGTGGCCAGGGTGTCGGCGTCGGCGGCCCGCTTGTCCGGCCGGTAGCGCAGCACGCGGGCAAACCGCAGGGTCACCCCGCCCGGGTAGCGGGTCGAGGTCTGCAGCCCGTCGCAGGCAATCTCGACCACCAGCTCGGGCCGGACGTGCACCGTGCCGCGGGTCCGCCGGGTCTCGCGGGCCAGCAGCTGCTCGGTCTGCCAGGCCAGCGTCTCGTCGGTCAGGCCCTTGAAGGTCTTGCCCAGCATCACCAGCGACCCCGTCTCGGGGTCCCGGGCCGCCAGGTGGAGGTTGGACAGCAGCCCCTGCCGCCGGCCGTGTCCCCACTCCACCGCGGTCACCACCAGGTCGAAGGTGTGCCGGGGCTTGAGCTTGACCCAGGCGGAGTCCCGCCGGCCGGCCGCGTACGGGGCGGTCAGGTTCTTCACCACGACCCCCTCGTAGCCCCGCCCGACCGCGTCGACGAAGACGGCCGCGACCTCCTCCTCGGTCTCGCACACCTCGCGCCGCACCGTCAGCTCGGGCGGCACGACCTCGGCCATCACCTGGAGCCGCTCCCGCAGCCCGACGTCGAGCAGGTCGCGCCCGTCGACGTGCAGCAGGTCGAAGAAGAACACCCGGAGCGGCCGGGTGCGGGCGGCGCTGGGCACCTCGGCGCTGCGCATGGTCCGGGAGGCCACGACCTGGAACGCCTCCGGTCGCCCGTCCTCGGCCAGGGCGAGCACCTCCCCGTCGAGGACCAGGGTGTGGTGCGGCAGCGCGCGGGCCACGGCCACCACCTCGGGCAGCCGGCTGGTGATGTCGTCCAGGCTCCGGGTGAAGACCCACACCCGGTCGTGGCGACGGTGCACCTGGACCCGGATGCCGTCGAGCTTGTGGTCCACCACCGCGGGCAGGCCGCTGCGGAGGACGGCCGCGCCGGGGTCGGGGGCCGCGGAGGCGAGCATCGGCTGCACCGCCACCCCGGGCTCCAGGCCCACGTCCTCCAGGGCTCCGACGCCGCCCCCGGCCAGCACCCGGGCCGCCGCGGTGGTGGAGGAGAGCAGCATGGCCGCGCGACGGACGGTGGCCACCGGGACCTCGTACGCCACGGCGAGCCCCTCCTGGACCTGGGCCTCCAGCGCACCCTGGCGCAGCTCGCCGAACGCGAGCCCCCGCAGGAACGGCTGCTCCGCCGCAGTGGCCCGGGCGAACAGCTCGGCCACGGCCGCCGCGCGGGCGGCACTGGAGCCGGCCCCGCCCAGGGCGGCGATGCGGCCGAACGCGGCGTCGACCTCGGCGACGGTCAGGGTGGGGCTCGCGGCCGGGGGCGGCAGCTCCGACAGGGACCGACCCCCCACCCCCGTACGCCGCTGCCGCAGGCTCCCGGCGAGGTAGCACACGACCGTCTCCACCTCCTCGGCCGCGGTCTCCCGCAGCACGGCCGCGATCAGGTCGCGCTTGGCCAGCCGCGAGCGGGTGGCGCTGAGAGCGACGGAGGTCTCCGCCAGTCGTCCGAGGAGCATGAGGGTGATTGTGCTCCCGCCCGCTGACAGAACCGCACGCACCGGCGCCCACCGCAGGCTCGGCCGACCGGGAGCACCGGCGCCCCACGGGAGAACCGTCGTCGCACTGGACACCTCCTCCCGCCCGCCCAGCCGACACCAGTCGTTCCGGCCGTCTCAGCCTGGCCGGGGTAGATGTGTGCGCGTTGCGCCTGGGGTGTGCGCCGGGTACGGGTTCAGCGCCGCTTGCGCCGCTGTCCGACCTGCTCGACCTTGCCCAGGGCGCGGGTCACCTTGGTCGTCCCGGACTTGGCCTCGAGACGGCGCCGGACGGTCCGGACCAGGACGGTCAGGACCGGGACGGCGACGGCGAAGATGGCCCACTGGCGCAGGCGTGCACTGAGAAAGACCCACATGGTGTCGCTCCTGGGGTTGAGCCGTGGCGGCACCGCTCCGGCCCGCACTGCTCCCAGCATGGCAGGCCGGCCGCGCCGCCCGGCCGGCCGCGGGTCGCTGCACAAAAACGTGTCCGCCGCAGCGGAATTGCGGCGGGCCGTGGTCGCTGGTCGCGGAAGCCGCTTATAGTGAGCGCAGAGCGTGGGAGCGCGATGACCGCCCCCCAACACTCGCAGCTGGTTCGGGGACCGGTATCACCGATAGGTCGACCACTGCCGCGGGGGCGGCGTCAGACGAAAGGCCCCCGCGATGAGCTCCCCGGCCGTGACCCCGTTCTACAGCAGCGAGCTCAGCTATGTCCCGCCCGGGGCGAAGGTGCTGTTCGTCACCTCGACCGGCGGTCACCTGTCGGAGCTGTCCACCATCGGCGACCGGCTGAAGGCCAGCCCCGACTCGCTCTGGGTCACCCACGAGACTCCGCAGGCGGTCGGCTTCCTGTCCGGACACCGTCGCCACTACGTCGACTACGTCGCCCCCCGGGACCTGCGGGGTGCGCTCCGGGCGGCCGCCAGCGTCAGCCCGGTGCTGCGCCGGGAGAGCTTCGACCTGTGCGTCAGCACCGGTGCGGCGGTCGCGGGCACCGTGCTCCCGATGGCCGCCCTGGCCGGCATCCCCACCTACTACGTCGAGAGCCTGGCCCGGCCCACCGGTCCGTCCTTCACCGGCAAGCTGCTGGCCCGCACCCCGCGCGTGCACACCCTCTCCCAGTACCCCGCCTGGTCCTCGCCGGCCTGGCCCTGCACCGAGAGCGTCCTCGACGGCTGGCAGGTGAGCGCGGGGCCGAGGGTGGACGGGCCGCTACGGATTCTCGTCACCCTCGGCACCATCCGCCCCTACCGGTTCGACCGGGCCGTGGAGGCGGTGCGGCGCATCCTGCGCCCCGGGGACGAGATCGTCTGGCAGCTCGGCGCCACCACCCGCCACGACCTGCCGGGCCAGGTGCTCCGCGAGGTCTCCCAGGCGCACCTCTCCTCGCTGGCGCGGGCCGCCGACGTGGTCGTCGCCCACAGCGGGGTGGGCTCGATCCTGCAGCAGTTCGAGCTCGGCAAGAGCCCGGTGCTGGCCGTCCGCAGTGTCGCCCACGGCGAGCACGTCGACGAGCACCAGCGCGGTTTCGCCGACACCACCGCGGCGCGCGGGCTGACCTCCGTCCTGGACCTGGACGCCCCGGACCGCGCCGTCCTGGAGCGGGCCGCCGGCTGCCAGGTCACCTCGAGCCTGCGGGTCCCCGCCGGCGCCCACCACTGACGCCGTCGAATCGAGGACCGCAGATGGCCACGCTCCGCCCCCCGGCCCACGTCGACCGGCTCATCGTCCACCAGTTCGACCCGGCCCGGCCCTCCCCCGGGGGGATCGACTCCTGCCTGCGGGGGATCTGCCGCTACCTGCCCCCGGGCCACAAGGTCGCCATCGTCGGGGTCGACACCGGCGCCCCACGCCCGGGCCGCCGGGTCGGGCAGTGGGAGTACTACGACAGCTTCGGGGACCGCCCGTTCTGGTTCCTGCCCGTGGTCTCCCTCGACCCGGCCGACCAGAAGCGGCGCGTCCCGCACGCCCTGCGGCTGATCAGGGGCGTGCTGCGCTTCCGCGACCAGCTGCCCCGGACGACGGTGGTCCAGGTGCACCGGATGGACTCCGCCCTGGCCCTGCGGCAGATGATCCACCGACCGCAGGTGTACTTCATCCACACCCAGGAGAACGGGCTCACCGGCAAGACTTCGGACTCGTTCTGGCGCTACGCCGGCCAGGCCCACCAGTGGTTCGAGAAGTCCGTGGTCCGACGGGCCCGTCAGGTCGTGGTCTTCAACGAGGCGTACGCCGAGCTGGTCCGGGACTGGAACCCCAAGGCCGTCTTCTCCCCCACCTGGTACGACCCGCAGCTGATCACCGGCGAGGGCCGTCGGCGCGACCCGCACCGAATCGTCTGGGTCGGCCGGATGGAGGTCCCCAAGGACCCGGAGCTGGCCGTCGAGGCCTTCGCCCGGCTGGTCCGGACCGACCCGTCGTCGCCCTGGACCCTGGACCTGCTCGGCACCGGCACCCTGATGGACCGGGTCCGCGAACGGGTGGCGGTGCTGCCCGACAACATCTCCAGCCGGATCCGGCTGCTCGGCCGCGTCGCCCCGGCCGAGGTGGCCAGGATCATGTCCGAGGCGGGCCTGTTCCTGATGACCTCCCACCCCGGCTACGAGGGCTACGCCCGGGTGCTGGTCGAGTCGATGGCCTCCGGGCTGCCCGCCGTGGTCACCGACGGCTCCGACACCGGCGGCCTGGTGGTCAACGGCCGGACCGGCTACGTCTGCGGGCGGGATCCCGACGAGCTCGCCGGGCGGCTGCGCGACGCCGCGCAGCTGGACCGCCACACCGTACGCGGCGCCGTCGCCGACCTGGACGCCCCGACCCTGATCGGGCGCCTGCTGACGCTCGAGGACCCCATCCGGAACGAGGTACTGCTGTGAAGGCACTGGTGACCGGCGTGGCCGGTTTCGTCGGCCACACCCTGGCCAAGGCCCTGCTGGCGCAGGGTCACGAGGTGGTCGGCATCGACATGGTCACCGACTACTACGAGGTGGCGATCAAGGAGCGCAACCTCGCGAGCATCCCGACCGAGCGCTTCACCTTCCACCGGTCCGACCTGAACGAGGTGGACCTCGACGCCCTGCTGGAGGGCGTCGACTGGGTGTTCCACCAGGCCGGGCAGCCGGGCGTGCGGATGTCGTGGGGGCGCGATTTCGCGGTCTACATCCGCCAGAACATCGCCGCCACGCAGTGCCTGCTCGAGGCGGCCAGGCGCAGCAGCACGCTGCAGCGGCTCGTCTACGCCTCGTCGTCCTCGGTCTACGGCAACGCCGAGACCTACCCCACGCGCGAGACCGACCGCCCGCAGCCGGTCAGCCCGTACGGGGTCACCAAGCTCGCCGCGGAGCACCTCTGCTCCCTGTACGCCTCCAACTTCGGCGTCCCGACGGTCTCGCTGCGCTACTTCACCGTCTACGGGCCGGGCCAGCGCACCGACATGGCCTTCACCAGGTTCGTCCGCGCCGCCGTGCTGGACGAGGTCATCTCCATCTTCGGGACCGGTGAGCAGATCCGGGACTTCACCTTCATCGACGACATCGTGCGGGCCAACATCGCGGCCGCCACCCAGCCGGTGGCCTCAGGCTCGGTCTTCAACGTCGCCGGCGGCACCAACATCAGCGTCAACGAGACCCTGGAGATCCTGGGCTCGCTGGCCGGCCACCCCCTCAAGGTCGACTACACCGACAGGGTGGCCGGCGACGTGTTCCGCACCGGCGGCAGCGTGGAGGCGATCGGCGAGGCGCTCGGATGGCGGGCCGAGGTGGACATCCACGAGGGCCTCACCCGGCACCTGGCCTGGGGGGAGCGCACCTTCGGGTGGTCGTCGTGAGCACCGGCCCGGTGCCGCACGACACCATCGCGACCCGCGCCGACTACCGGGCCTTCCTGGCCGCCGACCTGCAGGCGCACGGCCTCACCCGGTGGCAGCCGCTGCTGGCCGGGATCCGCCCCGAGCTGCACTACCAGCGGGTGCTGCGGCGGGCCGAGTTCCTGAGCGCCCAGGCCGGTCCGCTGGCCCGCCTCGCCTATCTCCTGACCCGCTACCGGCTGGCCCGGCTGGCCGTGCAGACCGGGATCTCCATCCCACCCGGGGTGTTCGGCCGGGGCCTCTCGGTGGCGCACACCGGCAACATCGTGGTCAACGACCAGGCCCGGGTCGGGCGGTTCTGTCGCCTGCACTCGGGCACCAACATCGGGGTGCACCACGGGGCCGCCCCCCGGCTCGGCGACCGGGTCTACGTCGCCCCCGGCGCGGTCCTGTTCGGCGGGATCACCGTGGGTGACGACGTGCTCGTCGGGGCCAACTCCGTGGTCCGCAGCGACGTCCCGCCCGGGGTCACCGTCGGCGGCGCGCCGGCCCAGGTCATCGCCCACCGCGGCTCGGCGTCCTCGATGCCGGAGTGGTTCCCGCCCGCCCCGACCCCGGCACCCCGCGACGGGACGGTCTCCCGGTGAAGGTCGCCGTCCTGATCCCGCGCCGGAGCGGCGGCGGCGCCGAGTTCGTCGCCCTGCAGTGGGCCGACTACCTGCGCCGGGACGGCCACACCGTCGTCGTGGTCACCACCCACGGCACCGCGGAGGAGCCCTCCCCCGACGTGCACCCGCTCGGCGCGACCAACCTCGCGGCCCGGGTGCGGGAGCTCCGTGCCCACCTCGACCGGGCCGACTACGACGTGGTGTTGGCCCTGATGCCGCACTGGAACCTGCTCGCGCTGATGGCCGGCCTGGGCCGTCGGTCGGGGCCGGCGATCGTGATCAGCGGCCGCAACGTCGAGGCGTCGCTGCGCGGCAGCCAGGGCCGCGGCTACCGGGCCGAGCTGGCGCTCTCCCGGCTGCTCTACCCGCGGTGCGACGCCTACGTCGCGATCTCGCACCCGGTCGCCGCGGAGGCCGCCGGCCGCTACGGCATCGACGTCGAACGCATCTGGGTGGTCCCCAACCCGGCCACGGCCAAGACCACGCCCGGCTCCAGCCGTCGACGGCACTACCTCGACGACGGCGGTCAGCCGCGGGTGACCCTGACCGTGCCGGCCCGGCTGGTGCGGCAGAAGCGTCCCGAGCTGGCCGTCCGGACCGCGGCCGTGCTGCGCTCGCGGTACGCCGTGGAGGCCCGGGTCGAGTTCTTCGGCCACGGCCCGGAGGAGGCCCTGGTCCGCGACTACGCCGAGCAGCTGCAGGTCGAGGTCACCTTCCGCGGCTGGGTCACCTCCTGGTTCGAGGAGGCCGCCGAGGACGCGGTCGTGCTGCTGCCCTCCTCCGCCGAGGGTTTCGCGAACGTGCTCGTCGAGGCGGCCGCCGCCGGCATCCCCAGCGTGGCCTCGTCCCGCGCCCTCGGGGTGGCCGACGCGATCGTGTCCAACGTGACCGGCGTGCTGACCCTGGGCTCGGACCCGGCGGAGTACGCCGATGCCGTGCTGCTGGCCATGACCCTGCGGCCGGAGA
>JAOPXW010000004.1 GCA_025964935.1 Friedmanniella sp.
GTGCTGGAGGCGGTCCTGGTTGCGGTCGGGGAGCAGGTCGACGTCGGGCAGCGGCTGGTCGTGCTCGGTGAGTCGGCGGAGGGCCACGACGGAGCAGACTCGCCATGAGCCCCCCGTTCAGCTCCGACCCCAGCTCCGCCGGCGGGCCCGGCTCCACCGAGGTCGTCCGCTACGAGCGCCGCGGCCCGGCCGCGTGGGTGACCATCAACCGGCCCGAGGCCCGCAACGCCCTCAACCGGGCGGTCCGGGAGGGGCTGTTCGCCGCCACGGCCCGCTTCAACGCCGACCCCGAGGCGGCGGTGCTGGTGCTGACCGGGACCGGGGACGTCGCCTTCAGCGCCGGCGGCGACCTCAAGGAGATGGCCGCAGACCAGCTGCGCGTCCCGCCGCCGGACTTCCTACCCCAGTTCGGACGCAACCTGCACAGCGACAAGACGATCCTGGCCGCGGTCAACGGGCTGGCGTACGCGGGCGGGTTCCTGCTCGTGCAGAACTGCGACCTCGTGCTGGCCGCCGAGCACGCCCGCTTCGCGGTCACCGAGGTCCGGGTCGGCCGGGGCGTGCCGTGGGCGGCCCCGCTCACCTCCTTGCTGCCGCCGAAGGTGGCGACCCAGCTGCTGCTCACCGGCGAGCCGATCTCAGCGGCCCGGGCGTACGAGCTGGGTCTGGTCAACGAGGTCGTGCCCGGACCGGAGCTGGCCTCCCGGGCCCAGGCGTGGGCCGAGCTGATCGCCGGCCACGCCCCGCTCGCGGTCCGCGCCGTGAAGCAGATGGTGGCCGGCACCCGGGGGCTGCCGCCGGAGGAGGCGTACGCCGTGGCCGAGCGCCTGTTCGAGCCCGTCTACCTCTCCGAGGACGCCCAGGAGGGGCCACGGGCGTTCGCCGAGCACCGGCCGCCCCGCTGGACGGGACGCTGAGATGACCATCCCCAGCCCCGGCGCCCCACGCCCGGGCACCCCTGACCCGGCCAGCTCCCGCGCAGCCGCCTCCGGCCCCCGGCGGCCCGTCCTCATCGGCAACGCGTCCGGCTTCTACGGCGACCGGCTGGCGGCGGCACAGCAGCAGGTCGAGGGCGGCGAGCTGGACGTCCTCACCGGGGACTACCTGGCCGAGCTCACGATGTACCTGCTGCACAAGGCCCGGCTCAAGGACCCCACCGCGGGGTTCGCCACCACGTTCCTGACCCAGCTCGAGACGGTGCTCGGCACCTGCCTGGACCGGGGGATCAAGATCGTGGCCAATGCGGGTGGGCTGAACCCGTCGGGGCTGGCGGAGCAGATCCAGGCGCTGGCGGCGCGGCTGGGCCTGCACGTGGCGGCGGCGTACGTCGACGGGGACGACCTGGTCCCGGCGCTGCCCGGACTGGTCGCGGCCGGCCACCCGCTGACCCACCTCGACACCGGGCGCCCCTGGGCCGAGGCGGGCGCCGCGGCGGTGACCGCGAACGCCTACCTGGGCGCCTGGCCCCTGGTCACCGCCCTGCAGTCGGGGGCCGACGTGGTGGTCACGGGCCGGGTCACCGACGCGTCCCTGGTCGTGGGGCCGGCCGCATGGTGGCACGGCTGGTCGACCGAGGATTGGGACGCCCTGGCCGGGGCGGTCGTCGCCGGGCACGTGATCGAGTGCGGCGCCCAGGCCACCGGCGGCAACTACTGCTTCTTCCCCGAGGTCACCGACCGCCGCTATCCCGGCTTCCCGATCGCCGAGGTCGCCGCTGACGGCAGCGCGGTCATCACCAAGCACCCCGACACCGGCGGACTGGTCTCGGTCGGCACGGTCACCGCGCAGCTGCTCTACGAGATCGCCGGGCCGCTCTACGCCGGGCCCGACGTCGTGACGGACTTCGCCTCGCTCCGCCTGCAGCAGGAGGGCCCCGACCGGGTGCGGCTCAGCGGCGCCCGGGGCGGGCCGCCGAGCGGCCAGGTCAAGGTCTGCCTCAACCTGCTCGGCGGGCTGCGCAACCGGATGGAGTTCGTGCTGACCGGCCTCGACGTCGAGGGCAAGGCGCAGCTGGCCCTCGACGGGCTGCGCGAGGCCTACCCGCACCCGTTCGAGCACGTCCTGGTCCGCACCGACCGCGAGGACGCGCCGACGAACGAGCAGGCCAGCGCCCTGCTGCGGGTGAGCGTGAAGGGCGACGACCCGAAGGTCGTGGGCCGGGCCTTCAGCGGTGCGGCGGTCGAGCTCGCGCTCGCCAGCTACCCCGGGTTCACGCTCACCAGCCAGCCCGGCGACGCCACGCCGTACGGCGTCTACTGGCCCGCGCTCGTGCCGGCGGACGAGGTCGAGCACGTCGTCGTCCACGCCGACGGCCGGCGCGAGGTCGTGCCGCACACGCCGGCGGGACCGGCCCTCGAGGCGGTCGCCGTGGTCCGGCCGGAGCCCGAGGACGTCGCCACGCGGCGCGTGCCCCTCGGCACCGTCCTCGGGGCGCGGTCCGGCGACAAGGGCGGCAACGCCAACGTCGGGTTCTGGGCCCGCACCGACGAGGCGGCGCCGTGGCTGCAGGCCTGGCTCACCGAGGAGCGCTTCCGCGTGCTGCTGC
>JAOPXW010000011.1 GCA_025964935.1 Friedmanniella sp.
CAGGACGGTGAGCGCGCCGGTGAGCAGCGCGACCAGGACCAGGGGCCCGATCGGGTAGGCCAGTCCGCTGACCGCGGCCCAGCGGGTCGGGCTGTGCCGGAGCACGTCGTCGAACAGGGCGGCGGCCCCCACGGCCACGATGCCGAGGCCCCCGATCAGCCCGTCCAGCCACCCCGCCGAAGGGGCCGGCGGGAGCCGCCGGCGCAGCAGCAGGACCAGCGCGGCGAAGGTGAGGACCAAGAACGCGAGGTACCACCCGGTGTCGGGGCTGGGGGAGGGCCGGGGCGAGGCCGGCTCGACCAGCACCGTGAAGATCGTGTCGCCGACCGGGATGCAGGCGACCCCGGCGGCGAGCAACAGCCAGGCGGGACGCTCGGCCGGCAGCCAGACCGAGCGGGCGACGATCAGGGCGACCGGCACGACCTCCAGCCCGATGTAGAGCCAGGTGTCGACGGCGGGGGGGCGCTGGGCCCGGGTCGTCAGCAGGGTTGCGAGGACGTACGCGAGCGAGGCGATCAGGCCGACCAGGAAGAGGACGCTGACCACGCGTGGCCGCCGCGGGGGCGGGTACCAGATCGCAGGCGGCGGGAACAAGTGGGGTTCCTTGCGTAGACGGGCCCCCCGGTTGTCTCAGCAATCCTCTCAGCGCGTACGCGGCCCCGCTGGTGATTCGTCCCGATCCTCTGGAACCATTCTTGATGTTCGGAGCGGGGGGCGCGGCTTTTCCGTACCATTGCAGCCACCGGGGGGTACGGCGTCCCGCACTGCCTGAGGTGGTGCGGACGGGCGGCAGGTCCTCCGCTCATCCGGGGGCCCCGCCACATCCTCACGAGGAAGGCTGAGCCGGTGTGCACCTCACCCTCGACGAGCCGCGCCCCCGGGCCGTCGCACCCCGGGGCCGGTCCGGCTCCGACGGGGAGCCCCGCCCGGTGACGCCCGGCCTGACTGTGGAGGTCGCGAGCCCCCCGACCGCCCGGCCGCCGGAGACCGAACCCCCGAGCACCGAACAGAGCACCCAGCAGCTGGAGGCGGAGCGCGACCAGCTCACCCTCGAACGGGACCAGCTCACCCTCGAACGGGACCAGCTGGTCGAGGCGCTGGTGGCCGCCCAGGACCGTCTCGGGGCCATGGTGGCCCTGATGCAGGTCAGTGGGGAGTCCCTCGACCTGACCCGGCTGACCGAGCTGATGCTGGCCGAGGCGCTGGAGCTGACGGCCTCGGACTACGTCGCCCTGCACCGGAGCGGCGAGGAGCTGCTCTGCGACCAGGTGGCCTACGACGACGTCGACGACGTGGTCCTGCTCGTGGACGGGCTGGTCCGCCAGGGCCTGCCGAGGGTGGGGACGATCGGCCGTACCAGCTACGCCGTGCTGGTGATGCCGGACTCCTCCTTCTCCCCCGGCGGGACGATCGGGGTCGGGCGCCAGAACGGCGCGCCCTACAGCACCGGGGACCTGCGCATGGTGGAGACGGTCGCCGCCGCCGTCGAGCAGCTCACCCGGATGGCACGGCTGCACCGGGAGGCCTTCCGGCGGCTGGCCTTCGAACGGGAGCACCAGCTCGCCTCGGCCCTGGCCCAGGCGGTGATGCCCCGGACCCCGCCCACCCTCCCCGGGGTCGACCTGTTCTCGGTCTGCCGGCCGGCGGCGGTGACCGGCGGCGACCTGCTGGTGCTCGCCGAGATCGGCGGCACCCTGTGGTTCGCGGTCGGTGACGTCGCGGGCAAGGGCCTGCCGGCCGCGACCATCATGACCCGGGCCGTGGCGGCCATCCGGGTGGCCTTCCTCACCCATCCGGCGGACCGCCCCGGGCACGCCCTGCAGGCGGTGGCCGAGGAGATCGGCGACGACCTGACCGCGGTCGACTCCTTCATCACCCTGGCGTTGGGCACCTACACGCCCGGTGAGCCGATCATCCGGGTGGCCAGTGCCGGCCACTCCCCGGTCGTGCTCGTGGACGGGGCGACGGGCGTGGCGACGGCGGTCCCGGCCTCGGTGCCGCCGCTGGGGGTCACGTTCGGCCTGCTCCCCGACACCGAGGAGCTGGCGTTCGGTCCCGGCTCCCGGCTGGTGATCGGGACCGACGGGCTGGTCGAGCAGCCGGACCCGACGGGGGCCATGCGCACCTACGAGGACTTCATCGACGACTGCACCACCCACCGGGGCCGGCCCGCCGGGGAGCTCGGGGCCGAGCTGATCGCCCGGCTCGACGCGTACGCCGACGGCACCGACCCCGCCGACGACCAGACCCTGCTCGTCGTGGGCCCCGGGACCGGTGCCGGTGCCTGAGACCGTCACGGCCACCCTGTCCCTGGAGTCCGACCTGGCGGCCGTCCGCCGACTGGCCCCCTGGCTGACCGACCTGTTGGCCCGGGGTGGGGCCACCGACCAGCAGGGGGCGGTGGAGCTGGCCCTGCACGAGGTGTGCGTCAACGTCGTGCGGTGGGCCTACGACGACGGGCCCGGGCGGCTGCGGGTCGACGGCTCGGTCGACTCCTCCGCGATCCGGCTGCTCGTCCGCGACCGGGGCCGGGAGTTCGACCCGGCGGCGGTATCCGCGCCCGACCCCGAGGCTCTTCAGATCCATGGCTATGGCCTCTCGATCGTCCGACAGCTCGTCGGCGATCTCGTCTACACCCGCGAGAACGGAACCAACTCATGGCTACTGCTGACCCCTCGCTGACCCAGCGCCCGGGGGTCGGCACCCGGGCGACGCGGGACGAGCCGGTCCGGCTGCCCTTGGACGGTCGGTTCGACGCATTGGCGGCGGCGGCGGTCCGCCCGGCCCTCACCGCGGCGCTGGACCGCGCGGCCACCTTCCCTTCGCGTGGGCTGCTGCTGGACCTCTCGACCGTCACCTTCGTGGACAGTGCCGGGCTGGCGGCCCTGGTGCGGCTGCGCAAGGACGGGCTGGCGCGAGGGGTGGAGCTCGTCCTCGTACGGCCCCGGCACCCCGAAGCCGTGCGGGTCTTCGCCCTGACCCGCTTCGACCGGGTGTTCGCCATGGTCGACGCCCCGGTCGCGTCGTGACCCGCCGCCCGCCGCCCGCCCACGTCCTCGTGGTCGACGACGACACCGTCTCCAGGCTGGTCCTGGCCCACATGGTCCGACGCCTCGGCCACCAGGTCAGCGAGGCCGATACCGTCGCCCGGGCCGCCGAGTCGGTCACGCTGTCGCCTCCCGACCTCATCCTCAGCGACTACTGCCTCCCCGACGGCACCGGGGTCGACGTGCTGCACGCCGTCCGCGGGATGGGGGTGGGGGTGCCGTTCGTCCTGGTCACGGGAATGTCGGAGTTCGCCGAGGTCGGGGACGACGGCGGCGTCGAGCGCGGACGGCCGGGGGTGCAGGCCGTGCTGACCAAGCCGATCGACTCCCGGGCCCTCGCCCATTGCCTGTCCGGCATCCTGGCCCGGGCGAGCTAGGGGTGGCCCCGATCGCGCCGAGCCGGGCGGAGTGTCTCGGCCGGTCCCTGGTCCACGTCCTGGTCGGCGCTCTCACCGTGGTGGAGCTCGTGCTCGCCCTGGCCCCGGACGCCCACAAGATCGTGGTCGCGGTCCAGGGCGTGGCCCGCTTCCTGCTGCTGCCGGCCCACCTGCTGACCGGCTGGTCGGCCTGGCGCGGCCATCGGCGTCTGGCCGGCTGGTCCGCGATGCTCGCGGCGCTGCAGGTCGGGCTCATGCTGGTCGACCGGGGTCGCAACCGTCCCGACGTCGCCCCCGCCGGGGCGGTTCGGCTTCGGGTCCTCTCGGCCAACCTGCTCGCCGAGAATCCGGTTCTGGAACGCCTGATCGGGGAGCTCTCCGGGGACGAGGCCGACCTGTGGGCCCTGCAGGAGCTGACCCCGGCGCACCTGGGAACCCTGGAGCGGGCCGGGGTCCTGAAGCAGTTCCCCTACCAGGTGCTGGACCCGCAGACGGCGTACTTCGGCTCGGGGCTGCTGTCCCGGCTGCCGCTGACCGACGGCCGGGTGCTCGACCTGGCCGGGTCGCCGGTCACCGTGGCCCGGGTCGAGACTGCGGGCGGTCCGGTGCTCGTGGTCTCGGTCCACCTCCTCAACCCCGGGGCCGGGTCGCAGCTGGGGGACTGGCGGCGCCAGCTGGAGGCCCTGAGCGACCTGGTGGGGGAGTCCGAGATCCCGGTGGTGCTGGCCGGCGACTTCAACGCCACCCTCGACCACCCCGCGCTGCGCAGCCTGCTCCGCTCCGGGGTCCGGGACGCCTTCAACGTCGCGGGCCGCGGGGCCGGCGCGACCTGGCCGCGCTGGTCGTCTCCGATGCCGCCCGTGATGCGGCTGGACCACGTGCTGGTGACCTCCGAGATGCTGGTGACCGGCTTCGCGACCCGGGTCAGCTCCGGCAGCGACCACGACCGGGTGGTGGCGGATCTGGCCGTGGTGCCGGAGGCCGCCGGACCGGTGGGTTGACCGGGCTGTACTCGAGGGGACGCAGGTCTCAGAGCGGGCGGCCCGCGGCGCGCAGCCGTACCCGTCGGGCCCGGAGCAGGACCCGTCCGACCGCGTGCGCCACGGCCGAGCCGACGAGCAGCCCCAGCGTGATGGCGCT
>JAOPXW010000018.1 GCA_025964935.1 Friedmanniella sp.
CGGTGCGTAGGGCCGGACGCGGGCCGGGCCGACGCCGTACGGCGCGCACGGCGGGGGCTGCCGGGCTCGTGCTGGTGCTCGCGGCGGCCTGCCAGTTGCCCGGACCGACCCCCGCCCCCACCCCGACCTCGGGCAGCACGCCGCGCCCCTTCACCATCATGTCGACCGACCCGATCCGGGTGACCGACCCCGCCGCGATGGCCGACTCGGGGTCGGCGGTGCTGTCGACCAACGTGTTCCAGCGGCTGATGACCTCCGACCCCGGCAGTGCGGTCCTCAAGCCGGACGCCGCCCGGGACTGCCTGTTCACCGCGGCCACGACCTACACCTGCACGCTGAACAAGAACCTGACCTTCTCCAACGGGCACCCGCTGACCTCCAGCGACGTGAAGTTCAGCCTGCAGCGCGCCACCCGGCTGAACGTGGCCGGCTCGTCGGCCTCCCTGCTCAGCTCGCTGCGCCGGATCGAGACCCCCGACGACCTGACCGTCCGGTTCCTGCTCAGCCGGGTCGACACCCAGTTCGGCTGGGCCCTGGCCTCACCGGCGGCCTCCATCGTCGACGAGGAGGTCTACGACGCCGACGAGATCCGCCAGCCCGACCGCGACATCGTCGGGTCGGGGCCCTTCCGGGTCGAGCACTACGACCGGAACGATCTGCTCCTGCACCGGTTCGAGTCCTACGTCGGCCGGACCCCGGCCAGCCGTGCCGAGCTCGTCTACGTGACCGCGCCCGACTCCGCGACCATCGAGGACGCGATGACCAAGGGGACCGTCGAGGTCGTCTGGCGGGGGCTCGACGACGCGGCCCTGACCCGCTACACCCAGCAGGTGCAGGCGAGCCCCGACAAGCTGACCGTCGGCGGCTACCAGCAGCGCATCCTGCCCGGCACCCGCGTCGTGCAGCTCCTCTGGGGCCCGGGGTCACCCAGCCGCGCCGACAAGGGGCTGCGGCAGGCCATCGCCACCGCGCTGCAGGGCGACCGCACCCTCGACTCCGTCGTTCCCAACGGGGTGCCCGGACACGCCAGCAGCTTCCCCGTCGGCGGCCGGGCCACCCCCAAGGTGACCTGGAAGAACCGCATCACCCTCACCCTGGGGTACGACCCCACCAGCCCGAACGGCCAGGACATCGCCATCCAGATCCGCACCCGCCTCGAGGAGCCCGGTGGACTCAGCGTCCAGCTGCGCCCCGGCGACTTCAGCGCCGACCTCAACGTCGTCGACCGGAAGGCCTGGGCACCGACCGCCCTGGCCTGGCTGCAGCCCTACCTCGACGCCCCGCTGCCGGCGGCGGCCTCGACGCTGGACTCGATCGTGACCGAGTTCCGCCGGACGACCACCGACACCACGGCCGACCAGCAGCTCAGCGCGCTGCAGAAGCAGGCGGCCTTCGACCAGACCGTGGTGCCGCTCAGCCAGTCCGACGAGTACGTCTACCTCCGCCGTGGCGTCGACCTCTCCGACACCTCGTTCGCCCCCGGCTGGCAGCTGGGGTTCTGGGGGATCACCAATGGCTGACGCAGCTCCGCCGTCCGGCGTCCGGATCGGCCCGTTCCGGGCGGGGGAGCGGATCACCCTGACCGACCCCAAGGGCCGTCGGCACTCCGTGCTGCTCGCCGCCGGCGCCCAGTTCCACACCACCAAGGGTGCGGTCGCCCACGACGAGCTCATCGACGGCCCGGAGGGGGTCGTGGTGACCTCCGTGGGCGGCACCGCCTTCCTGGCCATGCGCCCGCTGCTGAACGAGTACACCGTGACCATGCCCCGCGGCGCCGCGGTGATCTACCCCAAGGACGCGGCGCAGATCCTGATGGCGACCGACATCTTCCCCGGCGCCCGGGTGGTCGAGGCCGGGGTCGGGTCCGGCGCCCTGACCTGCAGCCTGCTCCGGGCCGTCGGCCCGACCGGCACGGTGACCTCGTACGAGCGCCGGGAGGACTTCGCGGTCATCGCCCGCCGGAACGTGGAGAACTTTCTCGGCGGCGAGCACCCGGCGTGGGACCTGCGGGTCGGCGACCTGGTCGAGAGCCTGACCCCGGAGCCGGTGGACCGGGTCATCCTGGACATGCTGGCCCCCTGGGAGTGCGTCGACGCGGTGGCCGAGGTGCTTGTGCCCGGCGGGGTGTTCTGCGCCTACGTCGCCACCACCACGCAGCTGGCGCGGACGGTCGAGACGCTGCGCGTCCACACCGGCTTCACCGAGCCGGAGGCCAACGAGACGCTGCTGCGGTCCTGGCACGCCGAGGGGCTCGCGGTCCGACCGCGGCACGACATGGTCGGCCACACGGGCTTCCTGGTCACGGCGCGCCGGATGGCGCCCGGGTTCCGGGCCCCGGCCCGCAAGCGTCGACCCGCTCCCGGTGCCTATGGCGAGGATTACACCGGGCCGCGTCCTGTCGCCGGGGTCTAGGCAGTTCCGCCGGGTAAGGTCTTGCCAGGAGGTGCGTCATGACCGGACCTGTCCACGATCGTTCTCCCTTCGAGGAACGCGACTACCTGGTTGCGCAGATCACTGCCCTCAGCGGCGAGCTGGAGCGGCTCAAGGAGCGCGTCTCCTCCCACCCGCACGACATCGCGATGCTCGAGCGTCGGCTGTCCGACGCCCGGGCCGAGGCGCGCAGCACCGCCAGCAACAACGAGCGGCTGGTCGCCACCCTGCGCGAGGCGCGGGACCAGATCGTCTCGCTCAAGACCGAGGTGGACCGGCTCGGCCAGCCGCCGGCGAGCTTCGGGGTGTTCCTGGCCGGGCACGAGGAGAACACCGCCGACATCTACACCTCGGGTCGCAAGATGCGGGTGAGCGTCAGCCCCGAGGTCGACGTGCAGTCGCTCGAGCCGGGCCGCGAGGTGATGGTCAACGAGGCGATGAACGTGGTCGCGGCGCTGGACTTCGACGAGGTCGGCGAGGTCGTCCTGCTCAAGGAGGTCCTGGACGACGGCTACCGGGCCCTGGTCGTCGGGCACGGTGACGAGGAGAGCGTGGTCCGGCTGGGCCAGCGCGTCCGTGACGAGAACCTCCGTTCCGGCGACTCCCTGCTGATCGACCGCCGGGTGCACTTCGCCTACGAGCGGGTCCCCAAGATGGACGTCGAGGAGCTCGTCCTCGAGGAGGTCCCCGACATCGACTACTCGGTGATCGGCGGTCTCGGCAGCCAGATCGAGGCGATCCGGGACGCGGTCGAGCTGCCGTTCCTGCACAAGGAGCTGTTCGCCGAGCACGAGCTGAAGGCCCCCAAGGGCATCCTGCTGTACGGCCCGCCCGGCTGCGGCAAGACCCTGATCGCCAAGGCGGTGGCCAACTCGCTGGCCAAGAAGGTCACCGAGCGGACCGGCGAGGAGGGGCGCAGCTTCTTCCTCAACATCAAGGGCCCCGAGCTGCTGAACAAGTACGTCGGCGAGACCGAGCGCCACATCCGGCTGGTCTTCCAGCGGGCCCGCGACAAGGCCAGCGACGGCATGCCCGTGATCGTGTTCTTCGACGAGATGGACTCGCTGTTCCGCACCCGCGGCTCGGGGGTGTCCTCCGACGTGGAGAACACCATCGTCCCGCAGCTGCTGAGCGAGATCGACGGCGTCGAGGGCCTCGACAACGTCATCGTCATCGGCGCCTCGAACCGCGAGGACATGATCGACCCCGCCATCCTGCGACCCGGTCGCCTCGACGTGAAGATCAAGA
>JAOPXW010000024.1 GCA_025964935.1 Friedmanniella sp.
GTAGCAGAGCGCGACCTCGGCGACGGTGGTGCCGGTCTCGCGGACCGCGTCGATCGCCGGCCGCATCTGGGCCACGTCGTTGAGGGCGTCGAAGATCCGGAAGATGTCGATCCCCACCTCGGCGGCCTCCGCCACGAACGAGGTCGTCACCTTGGTCGGGTACGGCGTGTAGCCCACCGTGTTGCGCCCGCGGAGCAGCATCTGCAGGCAGAGGCCGGGCATGTTGTAGCGCAGCGCGGCCAGCCGCTCCCAGGGGTCCTCGGCGATGAAGCGCAGGGCCACGTCGTACGTCGCCCCGCCCCAGCACTCGACCGACAGCAGCTCGGAGGTCATCCGCCCGACGTACGGCGCGATCCGGAGCAGGTCCTTGGTGCGGACCCGGGTCGCGAGCAGGGACTGGTGCGCGTCGCGGAAGGTGGTGTCGGTGACCTCCACCCCGACCCGGTTGCGCAGGTCGGTCGCGAAGCCCTCGGGCCCGAGCTCGAGCAGCCGCTGCCGCGAGCCGTGCGGCGAGGGCACGCTCAGGTCGACCCCCGGGGGACGCTTGACGCCCGGGTCGAGCAGGGTCGGGGCGGGGCCGTGCGGCTGGTTCACCGTGACCTCGGCCAGCCAGCGCAGCAGCTTGGTCCCACGGTCGGCGGGGGCGTGGGTGGTGAGCAGCTCGGGGCGCTGCTCGATGAAGGCGGTGGAGATGTCGCCGGCGATGAAGTCGGCGTCCTCGAGCACGGCCTGCAGGAACGGGATGTTGGTGCTCACACCCCGGATCCGGAACTCGGCCAGGGCCCGCCGGGCCCGGGCGACCGCGGTCTCGAAGGTCCGGCCGCGACAGGTGAGCTTGACCAGCATCGAGTCGAAGTGGGCGCTGATCTCGACGCCGGTGTCGGCGGTCCCGCCGTCCAGGCGGACGCCGGCTCCCCCGGCCGTGCGGTAGGCGGTGATGGTGCCGGTGTCGGGCCGGAAGCCGTTGGCCGGGTCCTCGGTGGTGATGCGGCACTGCAGCGCGGCGCCGTTGATGCGGATCTGGTCCTGGCTCAGGCCCAGGTCGGCCATGCTCTCGCCCGAGGCGATCCGCATCTGCGACTGCACCAGGTCGACGTCGGTGATCTCCTCGGTGACGGTGTGCTCGACCTGGATCCGCGGGTTCATCTCGATGAACACGTGCTGACCGGCCCGCTCGCCCTCGGTCTCGACCAGGAACTCCACCGTGCCGGCGCAGGAGTAGTTGATGGACTCGGCGAACGTGACCGCGTCGGCGCACAGCGCCGCCCGCAGTTCGGCGGAGATGTGCGGGGCGGGGGCGATCTCGACGACCTTCTGGTGCCGCCGCTGGATCGAGCAGTCCCGCTCGTAGAGGTGCAGGGTCGTGCCCTGGGTGTCGGCGAGGATCTGGACCTCGATGTGGCGCGGACGGCCCACGGCCTGCTCGATGAAGGCGGTCGGGTCGCCGAAGGCGCCCTCGGCCTCCCGCATGGCCGCCGAGGTCAGCTCCCGCAGGGTGGCCGGGTCGTCGACCCGGCGCATGCCCCGGCCGCCGCCCCCGGCGACCGCCTTGACGAAGACCGGGAAGCCGATCTCCTCGGCCCCCGCCACCAGCTCGTCCAGGTCCGCCGACGGCGGGGTGGAGCGCAGGGTGGGGATGCCCGCGGCCTTGGCGGCCTGCAGGGCACGGACCTTGTTGCCGGCCAGCTCGAGCACCTCGGCGGGCGGGCCGATGAAGGTGATCCCGGCCTCGACGCAGGCGCGGGCCAGGTCGGGGTTCTCACTCAGGAAGCCGTAGCCGGGATAGATCGCGTCGGCGCCGGACTGCTTGGCGGCCCGGATGATCTCGGCGATGTCGAGGTAGGCCCGTACGGGGTGGCCCCGCTCCCCGATCGTGTAGGCCTCGTCGGCTTTGATGCGGTGGACGGCGTTGCGATCCTCGTAGGGGAAGACGGCGACCGTCTGTGCCCCGAGCTCGTACGCTGCACGGAACGCCCGAACCGCGATCTCACCGCGGTTGGCGACCAGGACCTTGGCGAACATGGTGCCGAATCTAGCGGGCGTTTGTTACCACGCTGGGACACGGGCCAGCAGTTGGTCGGTGCCCCCGCCCCCGGCCCGGTCAGCCGGCGGCGAGCCGGCGGCGGCGCAGCGCCGCGATGAACAGCGCGCTCCCGACCACCCCGAGCGCGGCCAGCCCGCCGCCGCCGATCAGGGTCCAGCGCGGCCCGAGGACCTCACCGACCCAGCCCAGCACCGGGGAGCCGATCGGGGTCCCGCCCATCAGCAGCATCATGTAGAGCGCCATCACCCGGCCCCGCAGCCGCGGGTCGACCCCGAGCTGGATCGAGGCGTTGCTCGCGGTCAGGGTGAGCAGGGCGGTGAACCCCAGCAGCGGCAGCACGGCGGCGTAGCTGAGGTAGCTCGGCATCAGCCCGGCCACGATCTCGACCAGGGCGAACACGGTGGCCATCACCACGACGAAGCGGCCGCTGGGGGCGCTGCGGCGCTTGGCCGCGATCAGGGCGCCGGCCAGCGAGCCGACGGCCATCACCGTGCCGAGCAGGCCGTACTCCTGGGCCCCGAGGTGGAACTGCTGCTGGGCCATCAGGGCCGAGGTCATCTGGAAGTTCATGCCGAAGGTGCCGACGAAGAAGACCACCAGCATGACCAGCAGGAGGTCGAGCCGGCCGCGGACGTAGGCCACGCCCTCGCGGATCTGGTGCGAGGCCCGGGCCGCCGGGGCGGTGATGGTCAGCCGGGCCGGGTCGATCAGCAGCAGGGCCCCGACGAACGCGGCGTAGGTGACGGCGTTGGTCAGGATGGCCCAGCCGGTGCCGAAGGTGGCGATGACCAGCCCCGCGACGGCCGGGCCGACGATCCGGGCGGCGTTGAAGGTGGCCGAGTTGAGCCCGATCGCGTTGGGCAGGTGCTCGGGACCGGCGACCTCGGAGACGAAGGTCTGCCGGGCGGGGTTGTCGAACGCCGTGCCCACCCCGAAGAGCAGGGCGACCAGGTAGACGTGCCAGGTCACGGCCAGGCCGGTGATGGCGAGGACCCCGAGGACGGCCGCGCAGAGGGCCAGCCAGCCCTGGGTGAGCTTGAGGACGCGGCGCTTGTCGAAGCGGTCCGCGATCAGGCCCCCGTACGGGGAGAGCAGCAGCATGGGCAGGAACTGCAGCCCGGTGGTGATGCCGACGGCCAGACCCGACCCGTGCGAGAGCTCCAGCACCAGCCAGTCCTGGGCCACCCGCTGCATCCAGGTGCCGATGTTGGAGACGAAGGAGCCGCTGAGGTAGATGCGGTAGTTGCGGTTGGCCAGCGCCGCGAACATGCTGCCGCGCGAGGGCCGGCCGCCGGGGGTCTTGGTCCGGCCGCCGGAGGTCTCGGTCCGGCTCCCGGGGGTCTCGACCCGGGCGGTCGCCGGGGAGGGTGGGGCGGTCAGCGTCATGCGTGGTTCACCTTGTCCAGTACGCCCACGCAGCGGCGCAGGAGGTCGTGCTCGTCGGGGGTCAGCTCGTCCAGCCGGCCGGCCAGCCACTCGTCGCGCCGTCGCCGGTTGTCCAGCAGCACCTCCCGACCCGCCCCGGTCAGGGCGACCCGGCACTGCCGCCGGTCGCGGTCGTCGGGACGGCGCACGACGTAGCCGCGCTCCTCCAGCCCGTTGACGATCCGGGTCATCGAGGGCGGCTGCACCTTCTCCGCCGCCGCCAGCTCGCCCATCAGCTGGTCGCCGCTGTTCAGCAGCACGGCCATGGCCGAGAGCTGGTTGGAGTTCAGGTTCAGGGAGTCGTCGCGCATCTGGCGGAGCCGCCGGGCCAGCCGCATCACCGCGGGCCGCAGCGCGTTGGCCAGCGCACCGGTGCCGTCGAGCTCCTCGACCACCGGCGCGGACCCGCCGGCCACGGAACCCGCGGGCGCCGGAGCGGCGGGGGTCGCGGACGGGGTGGTGAGCATGACTCCAGCGTAATGTTTAGCATT
>JAOPXW010000043.1 GCA_025964935.1 Friedmanniella sp.
CGAGCAGACGTACGGCTGAGGCCCCCGCGCCCCCGGCGTCGGTCGACGGGAGCCGGGGGACGGCGGCTCAGGAGCTGGGGGAGGCCGCGGGGCTCGGGGAGGGCGAGATGGTGGCGTACGCGGGCTGGCTGGCGTCCACCACGGTGGTCCGCACGGTGATCTGACCGGCCTTCTGGAACTCCAGGGTGACGCTCGCGTCGAGGCCGGCGGCCAGGTCCGCGCTGGTCACGGTGAGCAGCGGCCCGTTGGTCAGCACCACCAGCTGGTTGGGGTTCAGGGTCACCGGGGTGGTCAGGCTGGCCGTGAAGGCCGCGCCGTTGGACCCGTCGGGCTTGACCGCGGTGCCGGTCAGACCGGTCAGGGCGTCGGAGCCGCCGGTCACCAGACTGGCCGACACGATGCCCTGGCCGGCGGTCCGGCTGAGGATCATCAGGTTGCGGACGTGCACCACGGTGGCCGGGTCGGCCGAGTTGCCCACGTCGAAGTTGACGCCCTCGGCCGGGGTGTAGGGCTCGTTGGTCTGCACCTTCATGCCGCAACCGCTGGCCGCACCGAGCAACCCCAGGGTGAGGGCGACGCAGGCCACGGCGCGCGTACGCCCGGCCGTCCCGCGACCCGCTGCACGACTTGCTCGACTCGAGATTCCGGACACGGTGGCCGACTCCTGACTGCTGAAGAACACGATGCGGTGCAGCCTATCGACACCGCCGCCGATCGTGGCGATGCGGACCGCCGGGTCGGCCCAGCGACGTGACCCAGCCCACAGCCGACGCACATCCGGTTGATCTTTGTCAACCCCTCGCGCGGCCCAATAATGCGCTCTGGCTAGCCCAAATGCCCGTCCGCACCAGCCTGAGAGCGTGCTAAACTTGGATCTGCGAAAGGGGCACAAAACAATATGACCTTCACAGTCGGCGAAACGGTGGTCTACCCCAATCATGGGGCGGCCGTCATCGAGGACATCGAAACCCGGCAGATCAAGGGTGAGGACAGGCTCTACCTTGTTCTGCGCATTGTTGGCCAGACCGATCTGATCGTCCGCGTACCCGCGTGCAACCTCGACCTCGTCGGCGTGCGCGACGTGGTCGACGCTGACGGGCTCGAGCGCGTGTTCGGTGTGCTGCGGGCTCCGCACACCGAGGAGCCGACCAACTGGTCGCGCCGTTACAAGGCGAACCTGGAGAAGCTGCACTCCGGCAACGTCATGAAGGTGGCCGAGGTCGTCCGCGACCTGTGGCGCCGTGAGCGTGAGCGCGGGCTGTCGGCCGGCGAGAAGCGCATGCTGGCGAAGGCTCGTCAGATCCTCGTGTCCGAGCTGGCCCTGGCCGAGCGCGTTCCCGAGGACAAGGCCGAGATCCTCCTCGACGAGGTTCTGGCTTCCTGAGTTCCTCCGTCCCTGCCCCGCCTCAGATGATGGTCCGCACCGGTATCGGTGTCGACGTCCACCGTCTGGCGCGGGGCAGAGTCATGTCCGTCGCCGGTCTGGTCTTCCCCGGCGACGAGGGCCCCGAGGGTCACTCGGACGGGGACGTCGTCGCCCACGCGGCCTGTGACGCGCTGCTGAGTGCGGCGGGCCTGGGCGATCTGGGGAGCAACTACGGCACCGAGGACCCGCGGTGGTCCGGGGCCCCCGGGGTGGACTTCCTGGTCGAGACCGCCCGCCGGGTGCGGGGGGCCGGGTTCACCATCAGCAACGTCGCGGTCCAGCTGGTCGGCAACACCCCCAAGCTGGGCACCCGCCGGGCCGAGGCGGAGCAGGTGCTGAGCGCGGCCGTGGGAGCGCCCGTCTCGCTGGCGGCCACGACCACCGACGGGCTGGGACTGACCGGCCGCGGTGAGGGCATCGCCGCGATCGCGACCGCCCTGCTCACCCAGCCGTTGCCGGAGACCGACACCCCCTGAGGGCGGCTCCCGGCCGCTCGGCCCGCCGTGGGCCGGGTCCGAGCCCCCGGGTGGCGCTCAGCGCACCAGGCTCGACTTGGCCACGAAGGTGTTGCAGGCCTCGATCGCACCCGTGTTCAGACCCGTGTTGCCCCAGTACTGCCGGGACCGGGCCAGACCGTGGTTCCCGACGATGGCGGAGTTGCCCGACACCTCGTCGTCGCCCACGGCCGCGTACGTGTCGAGGATGCCCTGGGTGTCGCCCGGTTGGATCTTCAGCGAGGCGGTCACCGAGCGGATGAACATGGCGGACAGGCAGTCGGCCTGGGTCTCCAGCCGACGGCTGTACTGCAGGTCGGTGGACTCGCTGCCGGAGTTCTGCCCCAGGGCCTTGGCGGCGATCAGGATGCCGGTCCGGGCCTGCAGTGCATGGCCGAACTCGTGGGCCATCACGACGTCGGCGGCCCACTTGTCCTGCCGCACGATCGGGACCGCGTCGGCCAGCCGGTTGCTGTAGTAGACCTGCTGGTCGGCGGCGCAGTAGAAGGCGTTGACCCCGGTCGTGCCGCACCGGGTGGCGATCTTGCTGCCGTAGATGGTGACGGTGGGGCGGACGATCTGATAGCTGGCCCCGGTCACGGGCGGCTCCCAGACCCGCATCAGGCACTCCATCAGGCTCTCGTAGTGCGCCTTCAGGCGGGCGTCACTCGCCGTCCCGACGTTGATCGGGTCGGCCGTGCAGTCGACGGGGGACGGGGTCTGCTCGGCGTAGAAGGCGCTCCGGGTCACCCAGCGCTGAGCCTCGTCGTAGGTCTCCGGGATCGGGATCGGCGGCGGGCTCGTGTCCGGCGGGGGCACCTGGTAGTCGTTGTTCTCGTACGCGGTCTGAGACGTCGGGGCGGAGAGGTTGGCCACGATCAGCCCACCGACGGCCACCAGGGCGATGACGACCAGCAAGCCGAGGAGGGAGCGCAGCGGGTTGCGCCGCCGGGGTCCCGGCATCGAGGGACCCGGACCGTACTGCGGGATCCCGCCGAGCCCGCCGAAGCCCGGCCCCGAGCCGCGGCCGGACGGCTGCCCGTACGCCGGGTAGGCCGGCCCGCCCGGAGACCCGAACCGGTTCGCGCTGCCCCACCGCTGCTGACTCACAGGGGCAACCCTAACGCCGGTGCCGGGTCGGACCGGGGCGTTGGCCCAACGGACCGGCGGTCCGGGCCCGGCGGAGGGGTGAGGAGGGGACGGGGCGAGAAACCGGGTGGAAATCGGTCCGCGGTGGCGTACGGGGCCCGCGCGGGTGGGAGACTGCACCTCGTGCCCGCCAACACCGCCCTGACATCACGCCGTCTCGGCGCCGTGCTCGCCTCCGCGGCGCTGGCGCTCGGTCTGACCGCCGGCCCGCTCGCGCTGACCGCCCACGCCGAGGGGACCGCGTCGACCGTGGTCGCCGACGGCAACCTGGCCAAGGACGGCACCCTCTCGGTCACCGAGACGATCACGTTCTCGGGCAACGCGCCCCGGACCGTGACCCAGAGGTTCGAGACCCGGGAGAACCTGCTGGGCGACCGGCAGTACGTGCAGACCCTGTCCAAGGTGAGCGCCACCGCCCAGGGGGCCCCGGTCGACACCACGGTCACCCCCGACGGCCGCTTCACCACCGTCACGGTCGCCTCCGCCGGGGCGGCCGAGGTCGTGCTCAGCTACACCGTGACCGGTGCCGTGGTGCCGGTGGACGCCGGCACCGCGCTGCGCTGGCCCATGCTGCAGGGGCTGAGCGCCCAGGTCACCGACTTCCGCGCCACGGTGCAGATCCCCACCCAGTTCAGCTACGTCCGCTGCACGGCTGGCAGCCCCAACTCCACCGTGCCCTGCACCTCGGCCGCCGCCGGGCTGGAGGGGTCGCAGGTCCCGACCTTCCGGGACGGGCCCCGGGGGGAGTCCGAGTTCGTCACCGTCGACATCGGCTTTCCCGCCGGCGCCATGCCCTCGAACGAGCAGGTGGAGTACCGCTGGACGCTGGGCCGCGCCTTCTCGGTCACCCCGCTGCCGCTGGCCGTGGCCCTCGGGCTCCTCGTGCTCGGGGCCGCCGCCCTCCTGCTGGCCCACCGGCGTACGGGCCGCGACGCCGAGGCCGACGGCCAGCTCAGCCGGGTCGGGGAGTTCGTCCCCACCGGGCCGGGCCAGTCGGAGTTCCGCGTCGTCGACGAGATCCGTCCCGGCCACATCGGCACGGTGGCCGACGAGAACGTGGACCCCATCGACGTGACGGCCACCGTGCTGGACCTGGCCGTCCGCGGGCACCTGCTCATCACCGAGCTGCCCCGCTCGTCCGCCTTCGCCCCGGCCGACTGGGAGCTGACCCGGCTGACCTCGCAGGCCCCGCTGCGTCCGTTCGAGACCCTGCTGCTGGACGGCGTCGCCCCGGTCGGCGGTCGGCGGCTGGTCTCCCAGCTCTCCGGGCCCGTCGGCGAGGTCATCGGCGACGTGCAGGACGCCCTCTACGACGAGGTGGTGACCCACGGCTGGTTCGAGCGCCGCCCCGACGCCACCCGCGACCGCTGGACCCAGCTGGCGCTGCTGGGCTTGATCCTCGCGGTCGCGGCCACCGGGGTCCTGGTCGCCTTCACCACCTTCGGGCTGGCCGGGCTGGTCCTGGTCGCCCTGGCCCTCGGCGCGACCTTCGTCGCCCAGGAGGCGCCCGCGCGGACCCGGGCCGGAGCTGCGCTGCTCGCCGGGCTCGGCGTGCTGCGCTCGGACCTGCTCAGCCACCCGACCGACCAGATGCCGCCGCACCGGACCCTGCAGGAGATCTCGGAGGTACTGCCGTACGCGGTGGTCCTGGGCGGCACCGACCGCTGGCTGGACGCGCTGGCCGCCGGCGACGACGACACCGACCCCGACTCCACCGACCTGTCCTGGTACCACGGGCCGCAGGACTGGCACCTGCGGGACCTGCCGGACTCGCTGCGCAGCCTGGTGACCACGATGTCGGGCAACCTGTTCGCGCGCTAGGAGCTCCGCGATGACCCGGTGGCTGTTCGCCGACCAGCTCGGACCGCACTTCCTCGACGCCCCGGACCAGCCGGTGCTGCTGGTCGAGTCCCGGCGGGTGTTCGCCCGCCGCCGCTTCCACCGGCAGAAGGCCCACCTGCTGCTGTCGGCCCTGCGGCACCGGGCCGCCGAGCTCGGCCACCAGGCCACCTTCCTCCAGGTCGACCGCTACCGGGAGGCCCTGGCCACCGTGGAGGGGCCGCTGAGCGTGGTCCAGCCGACCTCCTGGGCGGCAGTGCAGCTGGTGGACCGGATCGCCCACGAGCGCGACCTCGAGCGGCTGCCCGCCCGGGGCTTCGTCACCTCTCGGGAGACCTTCGCGGCCTGGGCGGGGGAGCGTGGTGAGCGCCGGCTGCTGATGGAGGACTTCTACCGGGACTCCCGCCGTCGGCTCGGGGTGCTGATGGAGGCCGACCAGCCCGTCGGCGGCCGCTGGAACTTCGACGCCGACAACCGCGAGCCACCGCCGAAGACCCCGACCCTGAACCTGCCCGAGCCCTGGTGGCCGACCGAGGACGAGATCGACGACCAGGTGCGCGCCGACCTGGACCGCTGGGAGTCCGAGGGGATCAGCTTCGTCGGCGAGGACGGGCCGCGGCTGTTCGCCGCGACCCGGACCGAGGCCCTGGAGGTGCTGGCCGACTTCGTCACCCACCGGCTGCCCGACTTCGGGCGCTACGAGGACGCCGTGCTGAGCGAGGACCGGTGGATGGCGCACTCGCTGCTGTCGGGCCCGCTCAACCTGGGCCTGCTGGACCCCCGCGAGGTCGTGCAGGCCGCCGAGGAGGCGTACGCGCGGGGTGAGGCCCCGCTCGCGGCGGTGGAGGGCTTCGTGCGCCAGGTGATGGGCTGGCGGGACTACATCTGGCACCTCTACTGGTACCTGGGCGAGGACTACCGCGGGCGCAACGAGCTCGAGGCCCACGCGGAGCTGCCCGAGTGGTTCACCGAGCTGGACCCCGACGGGACCGACGCTGCCTGCCTGAGCAGCGCGCTGCGCTCGGTCAAGGAGTCGGGGTGGGCCCACCACATCCCCCGGCTGATGGTGCTGGGCAACTACGCGCTGCAGCGGGGCTACGACCCGGCCCGACTGACCGACTGGTTCCACCGCAGCTTCGTGGACGGCTACGACTGGGTGATGGTGCCCAACGTGGTCGGCATGTCCCAGCACGCCGACGGCGGGGTGCTCGCGACGAAGCCGTACGCGAGCGGGGGGAACTACCTGAACACGATGACCGACCACTGCGGCGGCTGCGTCTACGACCCCAAGGTGCGGGTGGGGGAGAAGGCGTGCCCCTTCACCGCCGGGTACTGGCTCTTCCTGCACCGGCACCGGGAGCGGTTCGCTCAGAACTTCCGGATGCGGCAGATGGTCAACGGGCTGAACCGGCTGAGGGACCTGGACGAGCTGCTGGCCGAGAACCCCGACCTCGCCGGCTGAGCCGGAGAGGTCGGGCCCGGGTCAGCGGTCGATGCTGGACATGTCCGGGTAGCGCTCACCCACGACCTGCGCCGCGGGCAGGGCGGCCTCGATGGCGGCCAGGTCCTCGGCGGTCAGGGTGACGGCGGCCGCGCCGACGTTCTCCTCCAGGTAGCGCACCCGCTTGGTGCCGGGGATGGGCACGATGTCCTCGCCCTGGGCCAGCACCCAGGCCAGGGCCAGCTGCCCGGCCGTCACGCCCTTGCGCTCGGCCAGGGCGCGGACCGCGGCCACCAGGGCCAGGTTGGCGTCGAACGCGGCCCCCTGGAAGCGCGGGTTGTGGCGCCGGA
>JAOPXW010000055.1 GCA_025964935.1 Friedmanniella sp.
GGGGCCCGGTGTCCGGCGAGGAGCTGGCCGGCCCAGCGGCCCACGGCGGCCCGGTCGATCTTGGAGGCGTGCCGGATGTCGACCGGCAGGTGCCGCAGGACCAGCACGGCGGCCACCGACACCGGCCGCTCGCCGGCCGCCAGCAGGTCCCGTACGGCGGCGGTCAGGGTCGGGTCGGCGAGACCGTCGCGGACCCGGTCGGAGCCGGCGACGGGCTCGACCACGACCACCACCTGCTGGCGCCCGCCCGGACCCACGCCGACGACCGCGGCTGAGCCGACGCCGGCCAGGCCCTCGACCCGCTGCTCCAGACCGACCGGGGTGACCGGGCCGCGCTCGGTGCTGAGGACGTGCACCAGGCGGCCCTCCACCCACAGCCGTCCCTGGTCGTCGAGGTGGCCGACGTCGCCGGTCCGGTGCCAGCCGGGGTTGCGCGAGCTGCGACGCTCGGTGGCCCAGAGCCGGTCGTAGCGCTCCTTGACGTGGGCCGCGGCCACGCAGATCTCCCCCGTCACCCCGGTCCGGTCGGTGAGCTCGCCCTCGGCCCGGGCCAGGTCGTCGAGCGGGCTGAGCCGCACCTGCACGCCGGGCCGCGGCCGACCCACGCAGACCCCGTGGCCCGAGCCCGCGGCCTGGATCTCGGGCAGCGAGATGTCGGCGAGGGGCAGCGCCTCGGTCATGCCGTACGGGGTGTGCAGCTCGGCGGCCGGCAGCAGCTCCTGCACCTGCACGAGCAGCCGGGCGGGGACCGGGGCGCCGGCCGACATCAGCAGCCGGACCGTGCCCAGGCTGGCCCGCTGCTCCGCGGTCAGGGCCGACGCGGTCGCGACCACGTTGCGCAGCGCGGCCGGGGAGGCGAACACCACCGTCGCCTCGATGGCCTGCACCGCCTCGGCCAGGGCCCGCGCGGTCAGGGTGCCGGGGGCGGTGACCGACATGTCGGGCACCGCGGCCCCCACGCCGAGGGCGGGGCCGTAGAGCGCGAAGGGGGCGAACGCCGCCACCCACCGGTCGGCCCCGGTCAGGGCGTACGTGCTCTGCAGCTGGTCGATCTGGGCCCGCAGCTGGGACAGCCGGTAGACGACGCCCTTGGCCGGACCGGTGGCCCCGGAGGTGAAGAGCACGGCGGCCTCGGCGTCCGCGGGGGGCAGCTCGGGCACGGGTCGTCCCCGGCCCGAGGCCTCGAGCTCGGGCAGTGAGGCGCCCCAGCCGAGGGCCCGCCGCAGCGCAGCGGGCCAGGGCTCGGCCACGATCCGGCGGCCGGGGATCCGCAGCGCGGCCATGGCGACCAGCGCCTTGCCGATCCCGATGACGTGGTCCGGACCGGCGCTGCGCAGGGCGTGCGCCATTCCCCGCAGGCCGAGACCGGCGTCGGCGACCACGATCACGGCGCCGACCCGCCAGACGGCGTACACGGCGACGGTGAGGTCGACCCCGGGCGGGACCAGCAGCGCCACCCGGTCGCCGGGGCGTACGCCGTCGGCCGCGAGCCCGGCCGCCAGGTCCCGGACCCGCCGCTCGAGCTCGGCGAAGGACGTCGTGGTGGTCGTCCCGCCCGACAGCTCGACCACGGCCGGCGCCGGGTCTCCGGCCCGGGCCAGCAGGGCGTCCCAGGGTCGCCGCGGCGGCCGCGCGGCCCCGCTCGGACCCTCCGCGGTCGGTTCCGACGCCGGCGAAGCGGGCCGCTCAGCCGCACCTCCAGACTGCGAACCCGTCGAGCCCAGGCCCAGGTCGCCCACCCAGCGCCAGGCGTCGGTCGAGGTCTGTGGGGCGTCCTCGGTGACCAGGTGCGAGGCCCCCGCGTAGCGCTGCACGTCCGCGTGCGGCATCCGGTGCAGCAGGTCCTCCAGCTGACGCTCGGTGAAGACCGGGTCACGCGGCCCCCACAGGAGCAGCACGGGCACCTGGGCCAGCGCCCCCAGACCCGCGCCGATCGCGTCGAACGCGGGTCGGCTGGGGTGGTCCGGCCCGACCGGGATGTCGGCCACGAAGTCGCCGATGGACTGGCGACGGTCGGCGCGGCCGTACGGGAGCTCGAGACCGCGCCGGGCCGCCGCCGGCAGCCGGGGACGCGAGAGCGCACTGGCCCCCTGGAGGAAGACCGGGGTGCGGACGCACACCGTCTGCCGCAGCGCCCGGGTCCGGGCCAGCCGGATCAGCCCCGGCGGGGCGGCGTCGACGCTGAGGTTGACGGCGGTGTTGGTCAGCACGACCCCCGCCAGCTGGTCGGAGTGGGCCAGCGCCCAGCCCAGGGAGATCAGGCCGCCCCAGTCGTGCGCGACGGTGACCACCGGGCCGGTGATCTCCAGCGCGGCGGTCAGGGTGCCGAGGTCACTGACCCGCTCGGGCAGGGTGCGCGGCGCGTCGAGCCGCTCCGACCAGCCCATCCCGAGGTGGTCCACCGCCACGACCCGCCAGCCGGTCGGGGCCTGCGCCAGGAAGCGGCGCCACAGGTAGGACCAGGTGGGGTTGCCGTGCACGCAGAGCATCGTGCCCACGGTCGGCTCGGCGCCGTTGTCGAGGACGTGCCAGCGACGGGTCACCCCGGCCGCGTCCGGCACCTCGACGAACCGGGACCAGGCCGGGTCGACCCCGTCCAGCTCCTCGGGCCGGATCTCCTGGGGCCGGATCTCCTGGGGCCGGATCTCCTCGGCGGGCAGCCTCACCAGGCGATCTCGGCGAAGGACGTGTTGAGCCCCGAGCCGATCCCGAGCAGCATCACACGCATCCCCGGCTGCATCAGGTCGACGTGCTGGGCCAGGGTGAAGGGGACCGCGGCCGGGCCCATGTTGCCGAAGCGCGGCAGCGTCACCGGGAACTTGGCCACGTCGGCCCCCATCTGGCCGGCCAGCGCCCCCAGGTGGACGAGCGAGGTCTGGTGGGCCACGAAGTAGTCGACGTTGTCCTGGGTCCAGCCGAACACGTCCTTGGCCTCGTTCCAGGTCTGCAGGGCCAGGGCGATGCCGGCCTCGAAGAGCTGACGGGAGTCGGTGCGCATCCCCGTCAGGTCACCGACGCACAGGTCGTGGTGCTGGGTCCCGGCCCGGCTGACACCGCCGATCACCCGGTGACCCTCGGGGTGCCGGTCGGAGCGGCCCAGCACCATCGCCGCCGAGCCGGAGCCCAGGGTCAGGGTCGCGAACTGGGACTTCACGTCGGCCTTGGTCGCGTCGTCGAGCGCCAGCCGGTCGAGCGTGGTCTGCTGCAGGCCGCTGACACCCTCGGCGTCGACCAGCAGGGCGTAGTCGGCCTGACCGGAGTCGATCATGTTGCCGACGAGCTGGATGCCGTTGACGAAGCCCAGACAGGCGTTGGCCAGGTCGAAGTTGAGGCAGCCGGTGGGCAGACCGAGCTGGTGGTGCACGGCGACGGCCGACGACGGCTCGAGATAGGCCCGCGACACCGAGGTGTTGACCATCACGCCGACCTGGCTCGGGTCGATGCCGGCCTCGGCGAGCGCCTTGGCCCCGGCCATGGCGGCGGCGTCGGCGAAGCTCACGTCCTCGGGCCACCAGCGGCGCTCCTTGACCCCGGCCAGCTGCTCGAGCATCCCCGGCTGCAGGCCCTCGCGGGCGTACGTCGAGGTGAGCTGGTCGTCGAAGGACGCCGAGGTCGCCACGATGGGCGGCTCGACACCGCACACGGAGAGGATCGACGTGTTCGACAGCCGATAGGTCGCATTGCCGCTCATAAACAACCCCTACCCGCGCGGGAAGTCGGCCCCAGCCACACCCGCGGTAAAAAAGATGACCCGACCGCTTCTGACCGCGCCACTATATTCGCTCCGGCGCAGCGGAGCAGACCGCGCACTCTCAGACGCCCGGCTCCGCGGACGCGTCGTCGGCGGGAGGCACGGCGTTCGGCACCGCCCCGCCGTACCTCCGGTCGCGGCCGGCGTACAGCTCGATGGCGTGCCACAGGTCGCGCCGGTCGAAGTCGGGCCAGAGCCGGTCGAGGAAGACCATCTCCGCGTACGCCGACTGCCAGACCAGGAAGTTGGAGGTCCGCTGCTCCCCGGAGGAGCGGACGAAGAGGTCGACGTCGGGGATCTCCGGCTCGTCCAGGTAGGCGCGGAACCGGTCCTCGGTGAGCTTGCGCGGGTCCAGCCGGCCGGCGGCGGCCAGCTCGGCGATGCGACGGGCGGCGTCCACGATCTCGGCCCGACCGCCGTAGTTGACGCAGAACTGCAGGGTCAGCACGTCGTTGTCGACGGTCCGCCGCTCCGCCTCCTCCAGCTCGGAGATGACGCTGCGCCACAGCCGCGGTCGTCGCCCGGCCCACCGGACCCGGACCCCGAGCGCGTCCATCTGGTCCCGGCGCCGGCGGATCACGTCCCGGTTGAAGCCCATCAGCCACCGCACCTCCTCGGGCGAGCGGCTCCAGTTCTCGGTCGAGAAGGCGTACGCGGACAGGTACCTGACCCCCACCTCGATCGCCCCCTCGATCACGTCGAAGAGCGAGTCCTCGCCGCGGGCGTGACCCTCGGTGCGCGGCAGGTTGCGGGCCTTGGCCCACCGGCCGTTGCCGTCCATCACGATGGCCACGTGCTGCGGGACCTTGCCGGGGGGCAGGTCCGGCGGGGTGGCGCCGCTGGCGTGCGGGGTCGGAGGCAGGGGCGCGCCACGGCTCGGCACCGGGACTGCGTTCCTCCGCGAGACTTTGACCACGTACGGGACAATAGCGAGGTGCCCACCTACCGTGACGAAGCCGTCGTGCTGCGTACGCACAAGCTGGGCGAGGCGGACCGGATCATCACCCTGCTCAGCCGGCGGCGGGGCAAGATCCGGGCCGTGGCCAAGGGCGTACGCCGGACCACGTCGAAGTTCGGGGCCCGGCTGGAGCCGTTCAGCCACATCGACCTGCAGTTCGCCGTCGGGCGGACCCTGGACATCGTCACCCAGGTGGAGTCGCTGGACGCGTTCGGCGAGCCGCTGATCAGCGACTACCCGGCCTACACCGCCGGTCAGGTGATGCTCGAGACGGCCGACCGGCTGGTGGTCGAGGAGGGCGAGCCGTCGGTCCAGCAGTACCAGCTGCTGGTCGGGGCCCTGCGGGTGCTCAACCGGGGCACGGCCGACGGCCCACGACCCCCCACCCTGGTCCTGGACTCCTACCTGCTCCGGGCGCTGGCCGTGGCCGGCTACGCGCCGTCGTTCGAGGACTGCGCCCGCTGCGGGCTGGTCGGGCCGCACCCGTCGTTCTCCCCCTCGGTCGGCGGCGTGGTCTGTGACCGGTGCCGACCACCCGGCTCGGTCCGGCCCGCCCCGGAGACGCTGGTGCTGCTCGGCGCCCTGCTGGAGGGCCGCTGGGCCGACACGCGGGACGTCGGCGAGCGCTCGGCCCGCGAGGCCAGCGGCCTGACGTCGGCCTTCGTGGCCTGGCACCTCGACCGCGGGCTGCGCTCCCTCGCCCACGTGGAGCGGTAGCCGGGCCCTTGCGACGCGCGTCGCGGCCGTGATGCTCTGGGCGGTGTCCACGGTGCCGCCCTGCTCAGGGCCGCACGGCACCGACCCGCCCCGACCAGGAGCCCCGCCGTGACCATCACCCCGATCGACCTGCCCGACCGCACCCCCTCCCCCGTCTACGTCGGCGGGATGCTGGTCAGCGGCGGCTCCACGCTCTACGTCGGCGGTCAGAACGGCACCGACGCCGACCAGGTCATCTCCACCGACCTCGCGGAGGAGTCGCGGACGGCGGCGGAGAACCTGCTGGCCGTGATCGAGGCCGCCGGGGGCGGCATCACCGACCTGGTCCAGCTCACCATCGTGCTGGTGGAGGGCGTCGACCTTCGGGTCGCGTACGCGGCCGCCCAGCCCGTGTTCGCGGGTCACCGGACCGCCGTCACCGCCCTCGTGGTGCGGGCCCTGGGACGACCGGACGCGCACATCGAGCTGGCGGGCGTCGCCGTCCTGGCCTGACCGCGGCCCCGTGTCCTGGGCCGTGGGCCCGGTCACGGCCCGGGTCCTGGACGTGGACCGGGGCGCCACCGTCGACGACGGTGACGCCCCGGCCGGGGTCCTGCGGTGGGCTACCGCCGGGTGCTGTCGACCTGCACCGGGGGCGTGGTCGCGCCGACCAGGGCGACCCGGTCGCCCTCCTCGAGGCCCGCCCGGTCGTCGGGGGTGACGACCAGCCAGCCCGCGTGGGTCTGGCGTCCCAGCTCGGCCTCGTCGACCTTGACCGCCAGCGAGGTGGACTGGCCCGGCTTGAGCACCACGGTGGTGCCCGAGCTGGTGACCGGGGCGAACGGGTCGTACGACGCCGGACCGCTCATCACGTCGGGCTGGCCGCCCGAGACGACGGAGTAGCCGGCGACGTTCGGCACGCGAATCGGTCCGGTCTCGGCGTTGACGCCCAGCCGGCTGGCCAGCACGGGCAGCACCACGGTCGAGCCGTTGGCCGGCGCGGAGGCCGACCAGGCGTCGACGAGCTCGCCGGAGCGGGCGTCGACGGTGAACGAGCCGTAGGTCCCGTCCGGGTCCCCGGCCAGCAGCAGGCCGACGTCGGCCCCGATGGTGTAGTAGTCGGTCTGGCCGTCGCCGTTGACGTCGAGGGCGATCTCCACGGCCTGCGAGGAGTGGGTCGAGGTCCCGATGGCCTGCGTGACCGAGAAGGTCAGGAAGCGGTCGGTGCTGCTCTCCCCCACCACCGTGCCGGGGTAGGTCGCCACCCCGAGGTTGGTCAGGTCGGCCACCTCGCGGTCGGCGACGTCACCGGCGGCGTCGGCCAGCAGCCAGGAGTACAGCGTCGACTCCCCGCTGTGCCGGCCCGAGTTGGTGACCGCGATCTTCTGGTAGGCACCGCCACTGGTCGGCTTGACCTCGCGCTGGGCCCGGACCAGGGACACCGGGACCGGGACGAACAGGAAGCTCGTCTGCAGGGTCGGGGTGTCGGAGGTCGTCTTGCTGGGCTTCGCGGTGACCAGGCCGTGGATGGAGCTGACCACGCCGCCGTCGGAGGCGTCGGCCCCGGGCAGACCCGGGAGGTCGCCCGTGGTCAGCCGCAGCGTCAGGTGCACGGTCGCGTTCTTGCCCGCCTTCACGGTGACCTTGCCGGGCGAGACGGTGAGGTCGGCACCCCGTTTGGAGGTGCTCATGGTGGTGGACAGGTTGTAGGTGACGGTCTTGCTGGAGCGGTTGGCGAGGTGGAACAGCTGGCTCTCGGTGTGGGTGCCGCTGAGCTCGTTCATCCCGAACTTCAGGCTGTTCAGGTCCGAGCTGGTCCAGGTGTAGACCTTGGCGCGGGACGCCGTCTCGGCCTGCACCAGACCGGTGCCGGCCCGCTGGCTGTCGTAGGCCTTCACCCCACTGGGGCGGGCCGTGGCCTGGAGGACGGCCTTGACCTGACGCGGGGTCCAGGTGGGGTGGGACTGCCGGACCAGGGCCGCGACCCCCGCGGTGTGCGGGGCCGCCATCGAGGTGCCGGACTCACGGACCGACCCGGTCCCGGTGCCGACCGCGGCCGAGGGCACGGAGACCCCCGGTGCGGTGACGTCGGGCTTCTGGGCGCTGTCGCCGCGGCGCGGACCGTTCGAGCTGAACGGGGCGATCTTCCCGTAGCCCGGGTTGGTGACCGGGGTGGAGGCGGCGACGGTGACCTGCTCGCCGCTGGCCGCCCGCAGCGCGGGGCCGGCCGTGCTGGAGACACCGACGAACGGGATCGTGACCCCGGCGATGTCGCCCTCGTACGGCGGCAGGTCGGTGTCGGTGTTGACCATGATGACGGCCTTGGCCCCGGCCTGCTGGCCCAGCACCGCGCGGTCCGTGCGGCCGCACTCGCCGCGGGTCGTCAGGGCGATCTGGCCGGCGACGCCGGCGTAGTCCGCCGCGGAGCAGCCGAGGCCGACGTCGACCAGGGTGCCGGTCAGCGGGGTCGGGATGGCGACGCCGTTGGCGATCAGGCCCTTCGCCGAGACGGCGCCGGAGATGCTCGCCCCAGGGAACTTGGCGAACTCGTTGTCGGAGGCCGCCACAGCGAGGGCCGTGTCGGAGGCGGCGGGGGTGCCGAGGAGGTAGGCCCCGGCCCCGGAGTTGCCCGCGGAGACGACCACCAGCACACCGGCGGCGGTGGCGTTGGCGATGGCCACGTTGTTGAGGTTGTCGGCGGTCCCCAGCGAGGAGCCCAGGGACATGTTGAGCACGTCCACGTGGTCGGAGGTGGCCCGGTCGATCGCGGCCACGATGACGTCGTCACCGGCGGCCCCGCTGCAGCCGAAGATGCGGTAGGCCTTGAGCTTGGCCTCGGGCGCCGCGCCGGGCTCGACGTCGAACCTCTTGCCGGTGGTGGACCGGTTGTAGGTCCCGGTGTAGGTCGCCCCCGAGGTGGTGACCCCGGAGCCGGCGGCCGTGCCGGCCACGTGGGTGCCGTGGCCCTCGCAGTCGAGCGGGTCCGGGTCGGGGTGCGGGGTCGCGACGGCCGGGTCGTTGGAGCTGGGGTCGTAGGCGTCGCCGACGAGGTCGTAGCCGCCGGTGACCTTGACCGTGGGGAACGAGCCGGGCTCGATGACGGTGCCGTCGTTGGCCTGGTAGGCCGCGGTGGTGCCGGCCCCGCCGAAGTCGGCGTGGGTGTAGTCGATGCCGGTGTCGATCACCCCGATGGTGCGGCCCTTGCCGGTCCGGCCCAGGTACTGCCAGGCCCGGTCGGTGCCGGTGGCGACGTTGGAGCGCGAGTTGTCCGCCTTGACCAGCTGTGAGACCTGGATGGCCTTGACCTCCCGGAGGGCGGCCAGCTTGCTCAGGTCGGAGACCTTGACCCGCACCTGGACCGCGTTCAGGACCGTGTCGAGGCGCCCGTACGGGGTCGCGCCCGCCGCGGTCAGCCGGGGGATCGCCTTGTCCTGGCCGGCCCTGACCTGGCGCTCGGCCGCCTTCTCGCTGAAGGTGCCGGTGCTGCGCTGACGCAGCACGGCGACCGGGTCGCCGGTGAGCTGGACCAGCGCGCTGACGGTCCGGTCCTGGTCGAGGGCCGCCGGCAGGTTCAGGACCTTGCCGAGATGGCCGGTGTCGAGTCGCTGGAAGCCGCGACCGCTGAGAGGGGTGGACAGACCGGGTGGCTCAGCCTGGGCCGGGGCGACCAGGAAGGTGGTGGCTGCGAGAGCGAGAACGACTCCACCGACCGCACGACGACGTGACACGGGGCTCCTTGGGGCGGGGGGAACGCTGACGTGGAGCGGGGGCTCCGTCGGGCGCACTGAGGATGAACCGCACCCTAACCCGTCGTCGCGGTCCGCGGGAAGGGGCCCGGTGATCTTGATGACCACGGGCCCGGGCCCGCCCTCCCGGGGCCCACCGGGGGCCTGAGCCGCAACCCTCGGGAGCCGGCCGACGGGCGTCCGGCTCCCGGGCCGCCTCAGCGGGAGGTGCGGTTGACCGCGGAGGCGACGGCCTTCAGCGAAGCGGTGACGATGTTGGCGTCCATGCCCACCCCCCAGGCCACGACGCTGTCCTCGCCCTCGCCGACCTCGCACTCGACGTACGCCGCGGCCAGCGCGTCCCCACCGGCCGACAGGGCGTGCTCGTGGTAGTCGAGCACCCGTACGCGGTAGCCCAGCGGGGAGATGGCGTCGACGAACGCCGACACGGGGCCGTTGCCCTCCCCGTTCAGGACGCGCTCCCGGCCACGGTCGACGACCTTGGCCGTCACGGTGTCGTGCTGCCCGCTGGCCGAGGCCGCCGACACCCCGACGAGGGTCAGCGGGTCCGTCGGGGCCAGGTACTCCGCCGTGAAGATCTCCCAGAGCCGCGACGGGCTGATCTCGCCGCCGTCGGCGTCGGTGTGGGTTTGGACGGCCCGGGAGAACTCGATCTGCAGCCGGCGCGGCAGGTCCAGGTTGTGCTCGGTCTTCATGATGTAGGCGACGCCGCCCTTACCCGACTGCGAGTTGACCCGGATCACGGCCTCGTACGAGCGGCCCACGTCGTGCGGGTCGATGGGCAGGTAGGGCGCCTCCCAGGCGACCTCCCGGACCCCGACGCCCTCGGCAGCGGCCTTCTTCTCCAGCTCCTCCAGCCCCTTCTTGATGGCGTCCTGGTGGGAGCCCGAGAAGGCGGTGTAGACCAGGTCCCCCGCGTACGGGTGGCGCGGGTGGACCGGCAGGTTGGTGCAGTACTCCACGGTGCGACGGATCTCGTCGATGTTGGAGAAGTCGATCCGGGGGTCGATGCCCTGGCTGAACAGGTTCATGCCCAGCGTGACCAGGTCGACGTTGCCGGTGCGCTCGCCGTGACCGAACAGGCAGCCCTCGACCCGGTCGGCGCCGGCCAGCACCCCGAGCTCGGCGGCCGCCACCGCGCAGCCCCGGTCGTTGTGGGGGTGCAGCGACAGCGTGAGCGCCTCCCGGTTCTTCACCGTGCGCAGGAA
>JAOPXW010000071.1 GCA_025964935.1 Friedmanniella sp.
TCCCGACGGGCACGCTGTCGCGCAGCCCGGACATCCGCTCGGCGGTGGCCACGCAGACCCGGAACTCACCCTGGCGACGGAACATCTGGGCCGACTCGCCCGTGATGTCGCGCAGCCGGGCCAGCACCGGACCCGCGGTCGCCAGCAGCCGGTCCTCGCCGGCCGCTGAGGCGAGCTCACCCAGCCGCGGTCCGAGGATGAACCGCCCCTGCAGGTCACGGCTGACCAGGCGGTGGTGCTCCAGCGCGACCGCCAGTCGGTGGGCGGTCGGGCGGGCGAGGCCGGTGGCCGCGACCAGACCCGCCAGGGTGGTCGGGCCGGTCTCGAGGGCGCCCAGCACGAGGGCGGCTTTGTCGAGCACGCCGACACCGCTAGAGTTGTCCATGCCTTGATACTGCCGTCTCGGATGTTGGAATGCAAGTCGACCGACGGTGGTAACCAGGCCGCAACAGGTCCAGGCTCAAGGGAGCCGGACCGCGGACCGCCGAACAGCTGAGGAGCACCGAACCACCATGGGCAGAACGTTGAGCGAGAAGGTGTGGGACGACCACGTCGTACGAGCCGCTGAGGGTGAGCCCGACCTCCTCTACATCGACCTGCACCTGGTGCACGAGGTCACCAGCCCGCAGGCCTTCGACGGTCTGCGCCAGGCCGGCCGCCCCGTACGCCGCCCGGATCTCACCCTGGCCACCGAGGACCACAACACCCCCACGCTGAACATCGACCAGCCGATCGCCGACCCCGTGTCGCGCACGCAGGTCCAGACGCTGCGCAACAACGCCGCCGAGTTCGGGGTCCGGATCCACAGCCTCGGCGACCTGGACCAGGGCATCGTGCACATCATCGGCCCGCAGCTGGGTCTGACCCAGCCCGGCCTGACCGTGGTCTGCGGCGACTCGCACACCGCGACCCACGGCGCGTTCGGCGCCATCGCCTTCGGCATCGGCACCTCCGAGGTCGAGCACGTGCTCGCCACCCAGACCCTGCCCCAGGCCAGGCCGAAGACGATGGCGGTCAACGTGCACGGCGAGCTGCCCGTCGGCGTCACGGCCAAGGACATCGTGCTGGCGCTGATCGCCAAGGTCGGCACCGGCGGTGGCCAGGGCTACATCGTGGAGTACCGCGGCTCGACCATCGAGGCGCTCTCCATGGAGGGCCGGATGACGATCTGCAACATGAGCATCGAGTGGGGCGCCAAGGCCGGGATGATGGCGCCCGACGAGACCACCTTCGCCTACGTCAAGGGCCGTCCGCACGCCCCCGAGGGGGCCGAGTGGGACGCCGCGGTCGAGTACTGGAAGACGCTGCGCTCCGACGACGACGCCGTGTTCGACGCCGAGATCGACCTGGACGCCTCCCAGCTCTCACCCTTCGTCACCTGGGGCACCAACCCCGGCCAGGGCGTCCCGCTGGCTGCGTCCGTGCCCGACCCCGAGACCTTCGCCGACGAGGCCGACCGCACGGCGGCCAAGAAGGCGCTGGAGTACATGGCGCTCACGCCGGGTCAGAAGATGCGCGACATCAACGTCGACACCGTCTTCCTGGGCTCCTGCACCAACGGGCGGATCGAGGACCTGCGCGCGGCGGCCGAGGTCATCCAGGGCCGACAGGTCGCCGACACCGTACGGATGCTGGTCGTCCCCGGGTCCGCCCGGGTCCGGCTGCAGGCCGAGTCCGAGGGCCTGGACATCATCTTCAAGGAGGCCGGGGCCGAGTGGCGGGCCGCGGGCTGCTCGATGTGCCTGGGCATGAACCCCGACCAGCTGGCCCCCGGTGAGCGCGCCGCATCCACCTCGAACCGCAACTTCGAGGGTCGCCAGGGCAAGGGCGGCCGGACGCACCTGGTCTCCCCGCTCGTCGCGGCGGCGACCGCGGTGACCGGTCACCTGAGCGCCCCCGCCGACCTCTGAGCGACCGACCGCACCCCGGCCCGCTCACCTCACCTCGCGAAGGACCACCCATGGACAAGTTCAGCACCCACACCGGCACGGCTCTGCCGCTGCGCCGCAGCAACGTCGACACCGACCAGATCATCCCGGCCGTCTACCTCAAGCGCGTCACCAAGACCGGCTTCGAGGACGGTCTGTTCGCCGCCTGGCGCAACGACCCGAGCTTCGTGCTCAACCAGCCGCAGTACGCCGGTGCCAGCATCCTGGTGCCCGGGCCGGACTTCGGGACGGGCTCGTCCCGCGAGCACGCCGTCTGGGCGCTGCAGAACTACGGCTTCAAGGTCGTCATCGGCTCCCGCTTCGCCGACATCTTCCGCGGCAACTCCGGCAAGGCGGGGCTCGTCGTGGGCGTCGTCGACCAGAAGATCATCGAGGAGCTGTGGGACTTCATCGAGGAGCACCCCTCGGCCCCGCTGACGGTCGACCTGGTCGAGCGTCAGATCACCGCCGAGGGCTTCCAGGCCGACTTCGAGATCGACTACTACACCCGCTGGCGCCTGCTCGAGGGCCTGGACGACATCGGCCTCACCCTCCGCTCGGCCGACCTGATCGACCAGTTCGAGCAGACCCGCCCCGCCTTCAAGCCCAAGACCCTGCCCGCCCGAGTGGCTTCGTAGTCTCGGGCGGCTCGCGCGATCGCGCTCTCGGCCCCCGGCGTCGTCGTCATCCGGCGACGAAAAGCGTGTCGCCGTCTTCCTCCTCCGTCCGGGGGCGCGCGATCACCGACGCTCGCCGCCAGAAGGCGGCCAGAAACTGTTGTCTCGGCTAGGCATGTTCTCTAGCGTGTGACCTGCAGGGTGTGTGGTCCCCGCACCCGAGGTCGGGAGGCGATGAAGCCATGAACAAGGCCGAGCTGGTGGAGGCGTTGTCGGAGCATTTCGACGGCAGCAAGGCGGACGCGTCCCGGGCCCTGAACGCGGTGGTGCTGACGATCACCGAGCACACCGCGGCGGGGGAGAAGGTGTCGATCACCGGGTTCGGGGTGTTCGAGAAGGTGGAGCGGCCGCCCCGGGTGGTCCGCAACCCGCGGACCGGTGAGCGCAAGAGCGTGGACGCCACCTCCGTCCCCCGCTTCCGCCCCGGGTCGGACCTCAAGG
>JAOPXW010000099.1 GCA_025964935.1 Friedmanniella sp.
GCGTCGTTGACCGGGAGGACCCACACCGGGTCGACCACGGTGACCCCGATGCCCTGGTCGGAGAGCCGCGCCGCGACGGCGAGCCCGGTGCCCACCATCTGACCGATGGCCACGACCAGCACCTGGGGGTCGGGGGTCTGGATCAGCACGTCGACCCCGTTGCGGTCGGCCACCGCCGGGATGTCGTCGGGCACCTTCTCCTTCGAGTAGCGCACCACGCTCGGGGCGTCGTCGATCTGCACCGCGGTGGCCAACGCCTCCCGCAGCCGGGTGGCGTCCCGCGGGGCGGCCAGGTGCAGCCCCGGCACCACCTGCAGGATCGACATGTCCCACATCCCGTGGTGGCTGGCCCCGTCCGGGCCGGTGACCCCGGCCCGGTCCAGCACGAAGGTGACCCCGCACCGGTGCAGGGCGACGTCCAGCAGCAGCTGGTCGAAGGCCCGGTTCAGGAACGTGGCGTAGAGCGCGACCACCGGGTGCAGCCCGCCCATGGCGAGCCCGGCCGCCGACGTCACCGCGTGCTGCTCGGCGATGCCGACGTCGAAGCAGCGCTCCGGGAAGGCGGCGGCGAACCGGTGCAGCCCGGTCGGGTAGGTCATGGCCGCCGTAATGGCCACGATCCGCTCGTCCAGGCCGCCCAGCCGGACGATCTCGTCGGCGAACACCCCGGTCCAGGTCTGGCCGCTGCTGGACCCGAGTGCCTGACCGGTGATGGCGTCGATCTTGCCGACGGCGTGGAACCGGTCCTCCTCGTGATCCTCGGCGGCCTTGAAGCCGTTGCCCTTGTTGGTCAGGCAGTGCACCAGCACCGGGCCGCCGAACTGCTTGGCCTGGCTGAGCGCGTGCTCGACCGCGGCGATGTCGTGGCCGTCGATCGGGCCGACGTACTTCAGCCCCAGGTCGGCGAACATGCCCTGGGGGGCCAGCACGTCCTTCAGCCCGCTCTTGATGCCGTGCAGGATGTCGTACGCCGTCCCGCCCACCACCGGGGCCCGGCTGACGCCCCGCTTGACCACGTCCAGCAGCTGCTCGTAGCGCGGGTTGGTCCGCAGCGCCGAGAGGTGCCGCGCCAGCCCGCCCACCGTGGGGGTGTAGGAGCGCCCGTTGTCGTTGACCAGGATGACCAGCGGCAGGTCGTCGGAGGCGGCGATGTTGTTCAGCGCCTCCCAGGCCATCCCCCCGGTCAGGGACCCGTCCCCGACGAAGGCCAGCACCGTGCCGGGCTTGCCCTGCTGCCGGATGGCCTTGGCCAGACCGTCCGCGTACGAGAGCGCGGTACTGGCGTGGGAGTTCTCGACCCAGTCGTGCTCGGACTCGGCGCGACTCGGGTAGCCCGACAGTCCGTGCCGCTGGCGCAGCGTCGGGAACTGGTCCTGCCGCCCGGTCAGGATCTTGTGCACGTAGCTCTGGTGGCCGGTGTCGAAGACGATGGGGTCGGTCGGGGAGTCGAAGACCCGGTGCACCGCGAGGGTCAGCTCCACGACCCCGAGGTTGGGTCCGAGGTGGCCCCCGGTCTGACTGACCTGCTGGATCAGGAAGGACCGGATCTCCTGGCTGAGCTGGACGAGCTGCGCGGAGGACAGCCTCCGCAGGTCCTGGGGACTGCGAACGGTGCTCAGCAGACCGTGGGCACCGGACGAGCCGGAAGGGGCGGGCGACATGTCCCCGAGTTTACGTGCCGGTCCCGAGCCGACCGGCCAGGTCGGGCCGACCCCGCCGACCCGGTCCCCCGGGCCGGCCCCGGCTCAGAGCTTCTGGACGAAGACCCGACCCCGCAGCGCGTCGCTGACCAGGGTCACCGCCCGCCGGGTCCGGGTCAGCTGCGCGCTCTGCTCGAGCCACGCCTGGGCGGCGGCCTCGATCACCGGGGCCCCGACGAAGTCGCGCAGGCTGGTCCGCACCTCCGCCAGCCCCTCCTGGACGGAGTGGTACTGACCGTCCACGAAGCGCGAGGCGAACTGGGCCAGCACCACCGGGTGGTTCCGCAGCACCCGGTAGGCCCGGAAGTCGGCCGGGCAGCAGTCGAAGAGGTAGGCCAGGGCCGACTGCTCCCAGTCCGGGGTGCCGGGGGGCCGGACGCGCTCGGGCCAGCCGGGTGGGACGTAGGCGGTGCTCATGCCGCCATCTTATCGAACACCTGTTCGATATCGCTAGGAGGCCACCGTCGGGTTGCCCCGGTCGAGCAGGCTCCGACTGCGCAGCAGGAAGCCGGAGACGAGCACGGCCGCCAGCACCAGCGCCCCGGTCAGGGCCTGCACCCCGGCCCAGCCGTGCTCACTCCAGGCCCGGCCGACCAGCGAGCCCGCGACCGAGGAGCCGACGTAGTAGGCGAACAGGTAGGCCGACGCGGCCTGAGCGGTGGCCCGACCGCCGGCGGTCGCCCGCGCCGCCACCCAGCCGCTGGCCACGCCGTGGGCCGCGAAGAACCCGATCGTCATCACCGTCAGCCCCGCGACCAGGGCGGCCAGCGGGGTCAGCCCGGTGGCCAGCAGCCCCGCCAGCATCACCAGCACGCACACCGGGACCACCCGCCGCCGCCCCACCCGGTCCGCGGCCCGCCCTGCCAGGGTGGAGGCCACCGAGCCGAGGGCGTAGACCAGGAAGACGAGCCCGGCCAGGGCCGCGCTGAGGGTGTACGGGGGTGCGGCCAGCCGGAACGCCAGCGCGTTGTAGACCGCGACGAACGCGCCCATCAGCAGGGCGGCCAGGGCGTACAGACCGAGCAGGACGGGGTCGCTGACCACGCCCCGGGTGGCCCGGGCCACCACGCCCAGCCCCGGCGGGGCGGGCACGAAGCGGCGCGAGGGCGGCAGCAGGACCAGGACCACGACGGTGCAGACCGCGGCCAGCACGGCGATGCCGCCGACGGCCCACCGCCAGCCTCCGAGGTCGGCCAGCCCGCCGGCCAGCAGGCGACCCGCCATCCCGCCCAGGGCGTTGCCGCCCACGTAGAGGCCGGTCGCCTGCCCGGCCACCCCGGGGTGCAGCTCCTCGCTGAGGTAGGCGACCCCGACTGCGGGCAGACCCGCCAGGGCCAGCCCCTCGGCCGCCCGCAGCGTCAGCAGCACCGGCCAGGTCGGGCTGAAGGCACAGGCGACCCCGAGCACGGTGGCCAGCACCAGGCTCGCGGTCAGCAGCCGGGTCCGGCCGAAGCGCTCCGACACCGGCCCCGCCACCAGCAGGCCGAGCGCCAGCCCGAGGGTCGTGAGGCTGATCGACAGCGTCGCCGCCGCCGGGCTGACGGCGAACCGCTCCCGCAGCTGGGGCAGCAGCGGCTGCGGGGCGTACAGCAGGGCGAAGACCGCGATCCCGGCCACGAACAGGGCGAGCGAGGCCCGGCGGTAGCCGGTCTGACCGGCACGGTAGGGCTCAGGGAGGCGGTCGGACACGGACCATGGTCACCCACCGCGCCCGCGTCGGGGCCCACGGGTCGGATGCTGGTGCCCGTTACGCTCACGGGGTGAGTGACGTCGTCTGCCAGATCCTCGCCGGGGAGCTCGAGGCCAGCGTCGTGGCCCGGACCGAGGAGCTCGTCGCCTTTCTGGACCACCGGCCGGTGTTCAAGGGCCACGTGCTGATCGCCCCCGTCACCCACGTCGAGACCCTGCTCGAGCTGCCCCCGGCGCTGATGACGCCGCTGCTGACCCTCGCCCAGCAGGTCGCCGCCGCGCTGGGCACGGCCCTGGACGCCCAGGGGACCTTCGTCGCCATCAACAACGTGGTCAGCCAGTCCATCCCGCACCTGCACCTGCACGTCGTCCCGCGCCGCCGCGGCGACGGCCTCCGCGGCTTCTTCTGGCCCCGGACCCGCTACGACGCCGGGGAGCAGGAGGCGTACGCGGAGCGCATCCGGGCCGCCCTGGCGCCGACTCCGCACTAGGGGTCCGGCGGCGCGTTACGAGCGTGTATCGGCCGTGAGAACCCGCCCCGCCGCCGGGGGCACCCGGGGCGCCGGGACGTAGAGTCGAGGCCGTCGGGCCTCGCGCCGAGCAGGGCCGGGGCTTCCTCCAGGACCGGTCGCGCCACCGCTGACGACACTGTCAGGGCTCGTGCTCAGCACGCCGGTCCCGCACCAGAACGCCGCCGTTCTGCCTCCACCCGCCTCGCCTGAGCCCCGTCCCCTCCCGGGACGCCGGGAAGGACCCCACCGTGACCACAGCCCTGTTCCGCACCCGCCGCCACCCCCGCTCCGGGCGTCCGCTCTCCGCCCCCGAGTGCCGCTCCTGGCTGGAGCACCACCGGGAGGGTCGGTTGGGCTACCACACCGGCCGGGGTGAGCGCGCCGTGGTGGTGAACTACGCCATCGCCGGCGACCAGGCCGTGATCCGGGTGCCCGAGTACAGCGAGGTCTTCCGCTACGCGGTCGGTGCGCCGACCACCCTGCTCGTGGAGGGCCGAGGCCCCGAGACGGGGTGGTCCGAGGCCGTCACGGTGAGCGGGCGGGCGGAGGAGCCGCCGAGTCCGGACCGCACGCTGAGCGAGGTCCAGCTGGACGAGGACTGGCCCCCCGGCGTCCAGACGCACGTCCTCTGCCTGCCCCTGACCAGCCTGCGAGGGACCGAGCGGCGGGCCTAGCCCGCCGGCGTACGGTCGCCCGGGTCGGCAGACCAGAACCCTGCCCCGCAGCGCGGCGGGGCAGGGCTCCGGTGCTGACCGGGTCTACTTCTTCAGCAGCGAGCGCAGCACGTACTGCATGATGCCGCCGTTGCGGTAGTAGTCCGCCTCGCCAGGGGTGTCGATCCGGACCGTGGCCTCGAAGCTGACGTCACCGGCGGTCACGGCCACCGTCTTCGGCGTGCTGCCGTCGTTCAGGACGGTCACCCCGGAGATGTCAAAGGTCTCCTCACCGGTCAGGCCGAGGGTCTCGGCGTTCTGTCCGGCCGGGAACTGCAGCGGGAGGACCCCCAT
>JAOPXW010000130.1 GCA_025964935.1 Friedmanniella sp.
GTGGGGGCCGCTGCCCCCCCACGGAAGGCGCGGCGCGGTGCGGTGGCCCACGCTGCCAGCGCCCCGGGGGCGGGCAGCCCAGCGCCCGACGGGCCCGGGGCGCACCACCTCCGACAGACCGGCCCCGTCAGCCTCTCAGACCCAACCGGCTGCGGCGGTGAGACCCAGAGCACCACCGTCCGGAGACGCGGCACACCGCCCGGTCGACTGCACCGGACCCGGGGTGGGTCCGTGGCAGACTAATCCCTCGTTGGACGCCGCCGGCGGGCCATCGCGCAGGACCGGAGCAGGCCAGCAGACCAGGAGGCGGTGTTGCGATGACGGCAACCAGCCGTGAGCGGGCGACGCAGTTCGAACCCGTCTACCACCACTACGGACCGCACCGGGCGGGTCTGCCGCCGCTCGTCCCCTACTTCCGGGAGCTCTGGGCCCGTCGCGGGTTCGCCACCGAGATGAGCAAGGCCACCATGCGGGGGGCCAACACCGACACCTTCTTCGGGCAGACCTGGCTCATCCTCAACCCACTGCTGCTGGCCGCCGTCTACTACCTGCTGGTCACGATCATCCGGGGCCGACACGACCCGTCGTTCTTCACCCACCTGACCCTGGGGCTCTTCGCCTTCAACCTGGTCTCGACCGCCATCACCAGCGGGGCCACCTCGGTCACCACCTCGGGCAAGCTGCTCATCAACACCGCCTTCCCGCGGCTGCTGATCCCGCTGTCGGCGGTCCGGACCGCGTTCTTCCGGTTCCTGCCCACCGTGCCGGTCTACTTCATCTTCCACCTGATCTTCCTGACCAAGGTGTGGCACTGGCAGATGATCCTGTCGCTCTACTTCCTGGCCATGATGATCGTCTTCGCCATGGGCCTGGCCGCCTTCTTCGCCGCGCTGACCATCTACTTCCGCGACACCTCGAGCTTCCTGCCCTTCTTCGTCCGCATCTGGATGTACCTCTCGCCCGTGCTCTGGCTGCCGGAGAAGGTGGGCAGCTTCCCCCGCGTGGTGCTGACCCTGATCGAGATCAACCCCATGTATTCGATGCTCGGTGGCTACGCCGTGGCCATGCAGGAGGGCCACGTCCCGCCGCTCTACATGTGGCTGAGCTCGGCCGCCTGGGCCGCCGCCGTGGCCGTGCTCGGGTTCCTCTTCTTCATCTCCAGGGAGCGTGAGTTCGCTGTCCGTCTCAGCTAAGGACACCACCGGTCTCGCCGTCCGCGTCGAGGACCTCTCCATCACCTACCGCACCACGTTCGAGCGCCGCCCCACCCTCAAGCAGGCCCTCGTTCGCCTGGGCCGCGGGCAGCGGGCCGTGCGCGAGGTCGAAGCCCTCAAGAACGTCACCTTCGAGGTCAAGACCGGCACCGCCATGGGCATCATCGGCTCCAACGGGGCCGGCAAGTCGACCCTGATGCGGGCGATGGCGGGCATCCTGCCGCCCAGCAACGGCTCTGTCGAGGTCTGGGGCAAGGCCAGCACCCTGCTGGCCCTGGGCGTGGGCTTCAACAAGGACCTGTCCGGCCGGGAGAACATCATCCTCGGCGGCCTGGCGTCCGGACTGTCCCGCCGCGAGGTCGAGGAGCGGGCCGACGAGGTCGCGGACTGGACCGAGATCGGGGAGTTCATCGACATGCCGATGAAGACGTACTCCTCGGGCATGCAGGCCCGCGTCGGCTTCTCCGTGGCCGTGCACATGAAGCCCGACATCTTGATGATCGACGAGGCCCTGTCCACCGGCGACGCGCACTTCCGGGAGAAGGCCAACGCCAAAATGGGCGAGCTGCGCGAGAGCGCGCGGGCGATGTTCCTGGTCAGCCACGGGTTGGGCAGCATCAAGGAGATGTGCAACGAGGCCATCTGGCTCGACCACGGCACGCTGATGATGCGCGGCGAGCCCGACGAGGTCGTCGACGCCTACATGAAGTTCGTCAAGGTCAAGAAGTCCGCCACCACCACCGAGGACATCTAGGCCCCTCCCCCAGGACCGGTTCGAGCCCCGCCGGAGGACCCGCCGGGGGAGCCTCAGCCGGCGTCGAGCCGCCGCTGCAGGAACTCCCCGATGTCCCCGGACTCGCCGTCCCGGCCGCCGCGCCCGACGACCAGCGGCGGCGGGCTCGCCTTGAGCTGGACCCCGGTGAAGCGCTCCTTGAACCCACCGGGGACGGTCAGCACGTAGTAGGAGCCGTCCTCGCCGATGGCCAGGCTCTCGTTCTTGCGCAGGTACCAGCCGACCTTGTCGGTCTTCACGACCTTCCCCGTGTAAAGGGTGGCCTTCAAGGGTCCCGGCGCGATCCCCCTGGCCCGCGCCTGGGCGACGAACTCATCCACCAGGACCTGGGCCTCCCGGGACTCCGCCGCCTGGGCGGCGGCCGCCAGCTCGGCCCGGCGGGCGGCTTCCTCGGCACGCGACATGCTCGGATGCTACCGCCGCGGCTGTGCCGCACCTTAGGAGGACCTGTGCACTTGGCCCGCAGCCGGGGACAGATCCCCTGGTCGGCATAGACTTCGGCAGGCTCCTACGATCAAGGACGGCGATGACGAACCCACCCACGGCGGACGGCGGCCCTTCGGCGCCGCCCGGCGCGACCTCCGACGCCGCCCCGCGACGCCGCCGTCGCCGCTGGCCCCGGGTGCTGATCGTGCTGGGGGTGGTCATCGTCCTGGTCGTCGGCGCCGCCGCCATCTACGCCGTCACCATCGAGCGCAGCGTGACCAGCAACATCACGCGCGCCACCGGGCTGCTGCCCGATCCGGCCCCCGGCGCCTCGGGCTCGACGCCGGCGACCCCGGCCAGGCGGGCGACCGGCACCCTGAACTACGTGCTGCTCGGCTCCGACAGCCGGGACCCCAACAACGAGGGCAACGGGCGCAGCGACACGATCATGGTCGTCCACCTGAACAAGGCGCGGACGAAGGCGTACATCGTCTCGTTCCCCCGCGACATGTACGTCACCATCCCCGGCTACGGGAAGAACAAGATCAACGCCGCCTTCTCGTACGGGGGCTCACCGCTCACGGTCCGTACCCTGGAGAGCCTGACCGGCGTCCAGATGGACCACGTCGTGCTGGTCGACTTCACCGGCTTCATCGACCTGACCAACGACCTGGGCGGGGTCACCGTCACCAACAAGACCGCCTTCTCCAAGGCGGGCTACGACTTCCCCAAGGGCAAGATCACCATCAAGGGCACCCAGGCCCTGTGGTTCGTCCGCGAGCGCGACTCCCTCCCCCGCGGTGACCTGGACCGGGCCGAGAACCAGCGCAACGTCATCAAGGCCATCGTGGCCAAGGGGCTGAGCGCCGGGGTCATCTCCGACCCGGCCCGCTTCACCTCGTTCATGGGCAACGTGGCCAAGCACCTGACGGTCGACTCCTCCCTCAGCGACAACGAGATCCGCGACACCGCCCTGTCGCTGCGGCTCAACAGCAGCGACATCGAGCAGCTCCAGGCCCCCATCTCTGGCTTCGGGACCACCTCCGACGGCCAGAGCATCGACGTGGTCGACACCGCCCAGCTGCAGGAGCTGGGCGACGCCCTGCAGAACGACACGATGGCGGCGTACGTCAAGAAGTACCCGGCGGAGTAGCGGGTGGAGCTCGTCGCGGGGCTGCGGCGGCTGTGGCGGCACCGCTACTTCCGGCGGCTGCTCGCGGTCCGGGTCGCGACCCAGTCCTGCGACGGGGTGCTGCAGATCGCCCTGGCCTCCTATGTCCTGTTCTCCCCCGAGCGGCAGCCCGACGCCGCGTCGGTGGCCACCGTGCTCGCCATCACCCTGCTGCCCTTCTCGATCCTCGGCCCGTTCGTCGGGGTGGTGCTGGACCGGTGGTCGCGGCGCCAGGTGCTGGTCACCGTCGACTTCGCCCGCGCGGCCCTCGCGCTCGGCCTGGCCGCCCTGGTCGCCACCGGGCTGCGTACCGACGGGATCGAGACCCTGTTCTACGGCGGGGTGCTGCTGGCCATGAGCCTGAACCGCTTCCTGCTCGCCGCGCTCTCGGCCTCCCTGCCCCACACCATCGACCCCGACGAGTATCTGGTCGCCAACGCCGTGGTGCCCACGGTCGGCCCCGCCGGGGTGCTGATCGGGGTCGGCGTCGGGACCGGTCTGCGACTGCTGCTCGGTGCGCACCTGCCGGCCTACCAGGCCAACGCCATCCTCTTCGTGGTCGCCGCCGCCGGTTTCGTGCTCAGCGCGAGCCTGGCCCTGCGCATCCCCCGCCGCCAGCTCGGCCCCGACGTCCACGAGCCGACCCGGGCCGCCGACATCGTCGTCGGACTCCGCGAGGCCCTCGCCCACCTCCGCGAGCACCGCCCGGCCGGGCTGGGCCTGCTCACCATCGGCGCGCACCGGATCATCTACGGCATCGTGACCGTGTCGATGATCCTGGTCTACCGCAACTACTTCCACACCCTGGAGGAGGTCGACGCCGCGATCGCCGACCTCGGTCTGTTGGTCGTGCTGACCGGGGCCGGCTTCGTCGTCGCCGCGGCCGTCACCCCCCCGATGACCGCGCGACTGGGGCTGCGTCGCTGGATGGTCGTCAGCCTGGTCGGCTCGGGCGTCTTCCAGGTGCTGCCCGGGGCCATCTACGCCACCGTGGCGCTCCTGGTCGCGGCCTTCTTCCTGGGCATCACCGCCCAGAGCGTCAAGATCTGCGTCGACACCCTGGTCCAGGCCCACGTGGCCGACGAGCTCAAGGGCCGGGTCTTCGTCCTCTACGACATGATCTTCAACGTCGCGCTGGTGCTCGCGGCGGTCATCGGCGCGGTGGTGCTGCCCGCGAACGGCAAGTCAGTGGCCGTGCTACTGGTCCTGGCCGCGGGCTATGTGCTGGTCGGGGCGGCCTTCGCCGCCCTCTCCCGCGGAGCCGACATCAACCGCGGGACCGAGTCCCTGCACCCGGCCGCCGTCTGAGGGTCACCGCCCCGACCACGCCCAGCCCCACCGTGCCGATCCCATCCCCTCCGATCCCACACAGGCGGCCAGACCCGACCGACCCTCAGGCGCGCTCGGCCCACCAGGCCAGCAGGACCTCGCGGGCGTGCTCGGCCCCCAGCGGCCCGTCCTCGATCCGTCGCTCGAGCAGATAGCGGTAGGCCTCCCCGACCACCCGTCCCGGCGGCACGTCGAGGATCGCCATGATCTCGGTCCCGTCCAGGTCGGGTCGCAGCGCCGACAGCTCCTCCTCCTCGGCCAGCACGGCGATCCGCTGCTCCAGGTCGTCGTACGCCGCCCGCAGCCGGGCCGCCTTGGCCCGGTTCCGCGTGGTGCAGTCGGCCCGCGTGAGGATGTGCAGCCGCTCCACCTGGTCCCCGGCGTCGCGGACGTAGCGGCGTACGGCGGAGTCGGTCCACTGCGGCTCGCCCTCCGCGCCGCTGCTGTAGCCGTGGAAGCGCAGGTGCAGAAAGACCAGCTCCGCGACGGCCTTGACCTCGTCGCTGCTGAAACGCAGCGCGGTCAGCCGCTTGCGCACCAGCTTGGCCCCGACCACGTCGTGGTGGTGGAAGGAGACCTTGCCCCCACCCTCGAACTTCCGGGTCGCGGGCTTGCCCACGTCGTGCAGCAGCGCAGCCAGCCGGTTGACCAGGTCCGGACGGCTCGGCAGCCTCTCCTCCAGCTCGATCGCCTGCTCCAGCACGGTCAGGCTGTGCTCGTAGACGTCCTTGTGCCGGTGGTGTTCGTCACGCTCCAGCCGGAGCGCGGGCAGCTCGGGCAGCACCCGGTCGGCGAGCCCGGTCGAGACCAGCAGGTCCAGACCGGGTCGGGGTCGGTCGCTGAGCAGCAGCTTGCTGAGCTCGTCGCGCACCCGCTCCGCCGAGATGATCGTGATCCGCTCGGCCATCGCGGTCATGGCCTCGACCACGGGCGCCGCCGGGGTGAACCCGAGCTGCGCGGCGAAGCGGGCCGCCCGCATCATCCGCAGCGGGTCGTCGCTGAACGAGGTCTCCGGCGCTGCCGGGGTCATGATCGTGCCGGCGGCGAGGTCGGCCAGACCCCCGTACGGGTCCACGAACCTCTTGCCCGGCACCGAGACGGCCATCGCGTTGACCGTGAAGTCGCGGCGGAGCAGGTCGGCCTCGAGGGTGTCCCCGAAGACGACCTCGGGCTTGCGGCTGTCAGCGGCGTACGCGTCGGAGCGGTAGGTGGTGACCTCGACCACCCACTCGCTGTCGCCGTCGACGACCCGGCAGCCGATCGTGCCGAACTCCTTGCCGATGGTCCACACCGCGGGCGAGAACCGCCGCAACAGCCGCTCGACGTCGTCGGGCCGGGCGGAGGTCGTGAAGTCCAGGTCGTGGCCGAGCCGTCCCAACAGGGCGTCGCGGACGGAGCCACCGACCAGGTAGAGCTCGTGCCCGGCGGCCGCGAACAGCTCCCCCAGCCGGTCGGCGACGGGGGCGATCCGGAGCAGCTCCGCGACCGCGTTCGCCTGGGCCTGGTTCAGCCGTCCGGCGCGGGAGACGGGCTCGGGTCGGTTCTGGGACACGTTGGACCACTGTAATGGGCCGCGGCCCCACCGGCCGGGTCCTCACCCCGGGCCCGCAGCCGCCCGCAGCCCGGCCCCCGCGCGCACAACCCGGGTCGCCCAGGAAAGCCCATTACGATGACCGGGTGAGAAGACGGGCCGGGTGAACGCGTGCGCAGCCTGACCCCGCGCCGGGCCTGCCTTGCGCTGGGCGCCGCGCTCGCCCTGGTTCTCTCCGTCTGTGGCCTGGTCTGGCCCCCGACCGCGGCGGCCGCCGTACCGGAGGTCTCCCTCACGATCACCCTCACGGCGATGAAGCCCGCGCTGCCCGCCCGCGACGGCACGGTCACCCTGCAGGGCAAGGTCGCCAACACCTCGGCGGTCGCGGTCGACAACCTGCAGGCCATCCTGTGGCGGTCCCGGGACCCGCTGCAGACCAGCGAGTCGATGGCGCGGGCCCTCACCTCGCAGCCCGACGACCCGCTCGGCGAGCGGCTGTACCAGCGGGACTACCAGAACATCCCGTCCGACGACCAGCGCAGCCTCGCCCCCGGCCAGGCCACGACGTTCACCCTGACCACCGACGTGGCCAACCTCGACCTCCCCCGCGCCGACGGGGTCTACCTGTTCGGCGTCCAGGTGCGCGGCCACACCGCCGACGACACCCGCGACCGGACCCTGGGCCGGGCCCGGACCTTCCTGCCGCTGGTCGACCACCCGCCCGCCAAACCGCTCAAGATGACCTCGATCGTGCTGCTCAACTCCCGGCCCTCGGTGATCCGCTCCGGTCTGGTCTCCGACGAGCACCTGGCCGAGGAGGTCACGAGCCGGGGCCGGCTGAGCGTGCTGCTGGACGCGGCCGAGTCCGAGAAGCTCACCTTCGCCGTCGACCCCGCGCTGCTGGAGGAGCTGAGGACGCTCAAGGCGGGCTACCAGGTGCGCACCGCCGAGGGCGGCACCACCCCGGGCACGGGTCAGGCCGACGCCGCGCGGTGGCTGGACAGCTTCGAGCGGGTCCGGGCCTCGAGCGACGGCTACCGCCTGCTGTACGGCTCCCCCGACGTCGCGGCCCTGGTGCACGACGGGCAGACCGCGATCCTGACCGCTGCTGCCGAGGCCAGCCGGAACGCCACCTCCACCAGCGGCCTGCCGCTGCTCGTCCTGCCTGCCGCCGGCACGGCCGACCGGGAGACGGTCCAGGCCGCCGAGGACCTCCAGCCGGCCGCCATCATCCTCTCCGACACCACCGCGAAGGGGTCCGGACCGCTGCTCGCCGGTCCGGGCACCGCGCCGATCGTCAGCTTCACCGCCGCCGCCTTCGGCGCCGGGCCCGGACCCGAGCCCAGCGGCACGGCCGTCCACGTCCAGCAGCGGATGCTGGCCGACACCTGGGTCGAGGCGAGCACCGCCGCCGACAGCTCGGCCCACGGCCGGGTGCGGTTGGTCACCACCGCGGTGCAGGCCCGGGGCGACGACGCCGGGGTGGCCGCGCCATGGATGAAGCGCAGCACCCTGACCGAGCTGCTGTCGGACACCCCGGCGACCTGGGACCAGAAGTTCCGCTACCCGGCGGTCGCGCAGTCCGCCGAGCTCACCCCGGGTCAGCTGTCCAGCCTGGAGCGGCTGCGGGCCAGCCAGCAGACGTACGCCGACCTGCTGGTGGAGCCGGGCACGACCC
>JAOPXW010000135.1 GCA_025964935.1 Friedmanniella sp.
CAGGCCGCCGCGTCCCACTCGAGGTCGACGACCAGACCGGAGCCGGGGCGGCTCAGCCGGGCCCACGGTCGGTCGAAGTCGCTCAGGTAGCCCCGGCGGGTCTCCCCGGCCCCGGCGGCCGGGACGCCCCGCAGGTTGACGACGGACTGCTCCGAGCCGTACGCGCGGGGCCAGGGGAGCAGGTCCTCGTAGCTGGTGCCGCGAGTGGTCCGCGGGTCCGGCCGGACAAGGCTTGCGGAACAGTCGAACACCGTGTCCGGTCCGAGGAGATCTCCGCCGAGCCGCACCTGCTGACCCCACATGACCTCGATCCGCTCGCGGCTGTGGTTGGTCACCGTCTCGCCGACCGCCAGCTCGTGGTCGCGGAGCGAGACAGTCCGGGTGAGCGTGAAGGGCGCCCGCGCGAGCCGACCGGTCAGCACCAGGGACGTGCCGGTGAAGCTCCACTCCAGCCAGGTGAGGCGGGCCTCCCCGTTGTGCCCCCACTCCGCACCGTGGGCGTTGACCGAGTCACCGCCGTTGGGGAACAGGCTCTCCCAGCCCGCCGCGCCGTGGTCCCATGCCGCCGCCTCAGAGCTCCCGGGGAGGGTGGGCGCGCCGAAGCGGCGGAGGCCGCTGGGGATTCGGTGCAGCAGCTCGGCCCCGTCGGCCCGTCGGCGGACCGACGTCACGCTCCCCCCGAGGCCCGGGACGACCCGGACCTCGACGGCGTCGTTGGCGAGGTCGAGGACCTCCCAGCCGTGGTCGTGCCGCGTTTCGAGGGTCACCATGGGCTGAAGCCTAGGTGTCGTGCGGCCCGGTGGGGGTGCGTGTGCACAGGCCTCCGGTCGGACGGGTTGTCCACAGCGTGCGGTCGGCGGCGGTCCGCGGGGGCCCGGCGTCCGCACACTCCGGACATGATGAGCTTCTCGAGCCCGCGTCCCGGTCGCGCCGACCGTTGGCCCGCCGCCCAGCGACTGAAGGTGAGCGGGCCCGGAGACCTGGTCGTGCTCGTTCCCTACCTGCTGGGCTTCCGACCGCGCGACTCCGCCGTGGCCGTCCTGATCAAGGATCGGCGGGTCGTCCTGACGGCGCGGGTCGATCTCCCCACGTCCCCCGGCGCCCGGGCGCTCGGCGCCCAGCTCGAGGCCCTCGCGCGCCAACACGGGGCCGAGGAGATGGTCGTGCTCCTGTTCTGCGACCGGCGATCCGACGCCCGTCCGGTGGGGGCCCTGCTGCTGGAAGAGATCACCCGGTCCCTGCTCCGGGAGGTGCTGCACGCCGATGGGCGGCGCTGGTGGTCCTTGACCTGCGGGTCGAGCTGCTGTCCGGCCGAGGGCACGCCGTACGAGCAGGAGAGTCACCCCCTGGCCGCCGAGGCGGTGCTGGCCGGGGTCGTCGTCCGGGACTCCCGGGCCGAGCTCGCTCGGCTCGTCGAAGGTCCGCCGCCCCAGGAGCGGGACGCTCGCCGGGCCGCAGTGGCCGCGGTGGCCGCCCAGCTCACGGGTCTGCCCTGGCTCGAGCGGGCTGTCCTGACCCACGACCTGGTCCACCGGGCCGTCACGGCCGACGAGTCCGAGGTCGAAGTGGCGGAGCGGGCGGCTGGTCTCGGCGACGCAGTGGTTGACCGGCTGCTGGTGCTGGTCCGCGACCTGCCGGTCCGGGACCTGGCCTGGGCGCTGATGGACCGGGCCGCGGCCCGCGGCCACGTGGCGCTGTGGGCCCAGGTGGTGGCGCGGGCCCCGGCCGAGGACGCGGCGGGGCCGCTGTGCCTGCTCGGGATGGCGGCCTGGATCGCCGGCGACGGTGCGCTGCTGAACTGCTGTGCCGAGCGGGTGGCCGGGGTGGCTCCGTCCTACTCCATGGGACGGCTGCTGGCCGACGTCAGCGACCGGGCCCTGCCCCCGAGCCTGTGGGACGAGCTGGTCGGCGATCTTCGCGCGCAGCTCCCGACCTACGGGCCGGCCGGCCCGGACGGGGGGTGAGAGCGGTGGTGACGACCGGTGGTCGACCCGCGAGCGGCCCTCCCGGTGAGGGGCGGACGGCACCTCCCACCTGTCAAGCGGACCGAGCGCCACGGTCACCGAATCCGGGGACGCTCAAGTTTTGCCCCCGGGGCAGCACTGACGTAGAGGGCGGCCCTCCACTAGGTTGTCTGCATGACTCGCTTCGTGGTGTGCGGGGAGACCCTCATCGACCTGGTCCGATCCGACAGCCCAACCAAAGACTCCTTCCGTTCGAGCTGGCTGGCGCTGTCGGCCGGCGGGCCGATGAACTCCGCGGTGGCGCTGGGGCGGCTGGGTGCCGACACCCACTTCCTCGGGCGCTTGTCCAAGGACGCCTTCGGCCGCCAGCTGCGGGAGCACATCGAGGCGTCCGGCGTGCAGCTGGACCTGGCCACCGAGTCCTCTCAGGCCACCTCGATCGCGGTCGTGAGCCTGAACGACCAGGGGGTGGCGAGCTACACGTTCCACTTCAGCGACACGGCCAACTTCGGCTGGCAGATCGACGACCTGCCCGCCCTCGGCACCGGCGACTGGCTGCACATCGCCTCCCTGTCCTGCGTCGTCAGCCCGGGCGCCCAGGTGCTCCTGGACTGGATGCACACCGTCCGGGCCGGCGTCTCCTACGACATCAACGTGCGCCCGACGGTCATCACCGAGCCCGAGGAGTACTGGGCCAAGGTGCAGCCCTGGCTGCGGGCCGTGGGTCAGCGCAAGGGCATCGTCAAGGCCAGCGACGAGGACATCGAGTTCCTGGCCGTCGCCTCGGGCTCCAAGGGCGACCCGATCGAGACCGCGGCCGCGTGGGTCGACCAGTACGGCCTGGGCATGGCCGTGATCACCCTGGGCCCCGGCGGTGGCGTCGCCATCGAGCCCGGCGGGAAGATCACCAAGGTCGGTGGCTACCCCACGACGGTCGTCGACACGGTCGGCGCCGGCGACACCTTCATGGCCGGCTTCCTCGACGCTCACGTCCGGCAGGGGCTCGACCTGTCGGGTGCCCTGCAGCGGGGCGCGGCCGCGGCCTCCATCGTCTGCTCGCGGCAGGGCCCGCAGCCCC
>JAOPXW010000028.1 GCA_025964935.1 Friedmanniella sp.
CCTCCTCCGTGCGGGGGCGCGCGGCGACGAAAAGCGTGTCGCAGCTTCCTCCTCCGTGCGGGGGCGCGCGGCCCCCGACGCTCGAAGCCGGGTCAGCGGAGGCGGTCCTTCAGGGTGGTCAGCTGGGTGCGGAGGGCGGCGGGGAGCTTGGGGCCGAGCTGGGCGAACCACTCCTCGATGAGCGGCACCTCCGCGTTCCACTCGTCCGTGTCGACGGCGGTGGCCGCCCGGAGCTGGTCCTCGGTGACCGCCAGACCGGTGACGTCGAGCGAGCCGGGGGCGGGCACCAGGCCGATGGGGGTGTCGACGGCGTCGGCGGTCCCCTCGAGGCGCTCGGCCACCCACTTCAGGACGCGGCTGTTCTCGCCGAAGCCCGGCCACAGGAAGCTGCCGTCAGCGGCCCGACGGAACCAGTTGACGTAGAACACCGCCGGCTGCCGGTCGGCGTCGTGGCGCTGGCCGAGGTCGAGCCAGTGCTGCAGGTAGTCCGCGGCGTGGTAGCCGATGAAGGGCAGCATCGCCATCGGGTCGCGCCGGACCACCCCGACGGCCCCGGTGGCGGCGGCCGTGGTCTCGCTCGAGAGGGTCGCGCCCATGAAGACCCCGTGGGCCCAGTCGCGGGCCTGCGTCACCAGCGGGACCGTGGTCTTGCGCCGACCGCCGAAGACGATGGCGTCGATCGGGACGCCCTGCGGGCTGTGGAAGTCCTCCGACAGGACCGGGCACTGCGTGATGGGCACGCAGAACCGGCTGTTGGGGTGGGCCGCGGGCTCACCGGGCCGGCCGCCGACCGGGCCGTCCTCGGGGGTCCAGCTCCGGCCCTTCCAGTCGATCAGGTGCCGCGGCGGGTTGCCCATCCCCTCCCACCACACGTCGCCGTGGTCGGTCAGGGCCACGTTCGTGTAGAGCGTCGTGCCGCGGTCGAGCGCCCGCATCGCGTTGGGGTTGGTGGCCCGTCCGGTGCCCGGGGCGACGCCGAACAGGCCGAACTCGGGGTTGACCGCGTACAGCCGCCCGTCGGCGCCGAACCGCATCCAGGCGATGTCGTCCCCCACCATCTCGGCCTTCCAGCCGGGGAGGGTGGGCTCGAGCATGGCCAGGTTGGTCTTCCCGCACGCGCTCGGGAAGGCGGCCGCGATGTGGTACGCCTTTCCGGCCGGCGAGATCAGCTTCACGATCAGCATGTGCTCGGCCAGCCACCCCTCCTCGTGGGCGATGGCCGAGGCGATCCGGAGGGCGTAGCACTTCTTCCCCAGCAGCGCGTTGCCGCCGTAGCCGGAGCCGTACGACCAGATCTCGCGGTCCTCGGGAAAGTGGCTGATGTACTTGGTCGGGTTGCTCGGCCACACGACGTCGGCCTGCCCGGGCTCCAGCGGCATGCCGACCGAGTGCAGGCAGGGCACGAAGGGCGCATCGCCGCCACGGGTCATCGCGGCCAGGACGTCGGTCCCCATCCGGGTCATGATCTTCATGCTGATGACCACGTACGGGGTGTCGGTGATCTCCACGCCGAACATCGGCTGCTCGGCGTCCAGCGAGCCCATGCAGAAGGGGATCACGTACATCGTGCGGCCCCGCATGGACCCCCGGTAGAGCTCGGTCATCAGCGACCGCATCTGGGCCGGGTCCATCCAGTTGTTCGTGGGACCGGCGTCCTCGGGGTCGCGCGAGCAGATGTAGGTCCGGTCCTCGACGCGGGCGACGTCGGTGGGGTCGGTGCGGGTGGAGAAGGAGTTCGGCTTGGTGACGGGATCCAGGCGGACCAACGTCCCGGCGGCGACCAGGCCGTCGGTGAGCTCGGTCCACTCCGCCTCGGAGCCGTCGCACCAGCGGATCGCGTCGGGCTGGGTCAGGGCGGCCACCTCGGCGACCCAGGCCAACAGGCGGGCGTGGCTGGTGGGGCCGGTCGGCTGCGGGGGTGTGGCGACGGTGGCGGCCACGGCGGTGATGGGCTCGAGCGTGGTGGTCATCGAGGACTCCTTGAATAGGACCAGTTGTGGTAGTGGTCCCACGCTAGCCCACAAGTGACACTGGTATTATCGTGCCAGTCACGTGACCCCAGCCACAGCGCGGTCGGGGCGCCTCAGCCGAGGCGGGAGGACACCGCTGGTCGTGACGCGGCTCACGCAGAAGCGTTGCTCAGCCCCTAAGACCCCAGGTTTCGAGCGGGTGACGAGACCAGACCAGTTGCCCTGGTGGTGTGATCCAGGTCATGCCCGGAGCGGGGCCGACCCTGCAGCACCAGCCGTGACGGGGGCATCGGGAGACGCCGCGTGCCGACGAGGGGCAGTCCGTGCCGCCGGCGGGCGGTCTCAGTGGAACTGCGGAACGATCAGCCAGAGGCAGAACAGGACCAGCAGCCCGGCCAGGGCCAGGAAGGCGTAGCCCAGGCCGCGGGTGGCCCCAGTGCCGCCGGTGGTGCCGCCGGCCGTGCGCACCTGGGCGGCGGACACGAACCGGACGCCGAGGGACAGCAGCAGGACGAAGACGACGCTCGCCACGATGGAGACCACGCCCACGACCCCGAGGGCGGTCCAGTCGATCTTCATCGGGAGGCTCCCTTGGTCGGGACCTTGCCGGGCGTCCGCGGATCGTCGGCGAAGCTGGTGGGCGCGGCGGAGGCGAGGACGAACACGTCACGGCCCTCGGTGACATTGCTGCGGGTGATGGTGTTGCGTCGGGAGACGGCGAAGATGATGCCGCAGCCCACGGCGAGCAGGACGAGCAGGATGATCACCCCGGCCAGGCCCTGGTCCGACAGCAGGGCGGCCAGGCCACCGACCAGCCCGGCCCCCGGCAGGGTCAGCAGCCAGGCGACGAGCATCTTGCGGGCGACGGTCCAGCGCACCTCGCCGCCCGGTCGGCCGAGGCCCGAGCCCAGGATGGAGCCGGTGGCGACGTGCGTCGTCGACAGCCCGAAGCCGAGGTGGGAGGAGGCCAGGATGGTGGCGGTGGTCGCGGCGCCGGCGGCCGCCCCCTGCGGGGTCTCGATCTCCACGATGCCCTTGCCCATGGTGCGCATGATGCGCCAGCCGCCGGAGTAGGTGCCGAGCCCGATCGCCACGCCGGCGGCGAGGATGACCCACCACTGCGGACCGGTGCCCGCCGTCTGCAGGTTGGCGGCGACCAGGACGAGGGTGATGACGCCCATGGTCTTCTGGCCGTCGCTGGTCCCGTGGGCGAGGGCGACCAGGGAGGCGGTGAAGGCCTGGCCGTACTTGAACCCTGCCTGGCTCTGGCCGCTGGGGGTCTTGCGTGTGATGCGGTAGGCGAGCCGGGTGGCCAGCGCGGCGCCGATGCCGGCGACCAGGGGGGCGGCGAGGGCCGGCAGCAGGACCTTGGAGACGACCACGGGCCCGTTCACCGAGCTGATGCCGGCGCCCACCACGACGGCACCGATCAGGCCGCCGAAGAGGGCGTGGGAAGAGCTGGACGGGAGCCCGAGCAGCCAGGTCAGGAGGTTCCAGATGATGGCACCGATCAGACCGGCCAGCACGATGGGGGCGGTGATGAGGCGGTCGTCGAAAAAGCCGTTCGAGATCGTCTTGGCCACGGCGGTGGAGAGGCACGCGCCGACCAGGTTGAGGACGGCGGCGAGGAACACTGCCGTACGCGGCTTGAGGGCGCCGGTGGCGATGGGGCCGGCCATGGCGTTCGCACTGTCGTGGAAGCCGTTGGTGAAATCGAAGATGAGCGCCACCACGATGACGGCGACCACCACGAACAACAGTGTCACTTCAGGCCCCATCCGGAACAGGTTGCGGCGCCGGTGGACACCTGCGTCGTTGACGTTAAGACACTAACGGTCATGTGAACAAGAGGTGAACGAAGCCGCGTGTCGAGGCAGGTCAGAGGCCCATCGCGGGGTGGCCGGGAGGCCCGCCGCGACGGCCGTCACACCGTACGCCGGTGCACCGTTTCGACCTCACGGACTCGGGCCGCTATGATGGTGGATCGTTGTCCCCCTCGTGGGGGCGGCCGGCACTCGTAGCTCAACGGATAGAGCATCTGACTACGGATCAGAAGGTTGGGAGTTCGAATCTCTCCGGGTGCGCCAGACCTGTGTCGCCGCGCCAGATCGCGTCCGAGGAATCTCCGCCGGGCCGTTCCGCCTGACCTCCCTTGCTGCTAGAACTGTGGCCTGCACCCGCTCCGTTGGAGGTCCACCGTGAAGCTCTCCCGCCGCATCCTGGCCACTCTCGCGCTGGCCTTCGCCGGCCTCCTGGCCTTCGTCACCCCGGCCTCGGCCGACACGTACGAGTACCAGATCGCCGTCCAGGGAGACTTCTGGGCGTACGAGAACGCCTACTCGGGCAACGACTACGGACACGCGGTCTACGAGGACGGCGGAGACGAGATCTACATCCAGGACGACAAGAAGGACGGGATGAGAGTCGCGGCCTTCTGGTCGGTGCCCTCGCTCAACCGCACCGGCCTGTGCGTCAACACCGGTGGCTACATGGCCCTCCACGAGTGCAACAAGAGCTTCGCCGAGGGGCACCGTATCTACATCAAGTTCGCCGGTCGCTGCGACGGAGCCGTCAGCTCATGTCGCTACCTCAGCCAGTACTCCAACGGTGCCGCGACGGACAGCACCCTCACCTGAGGGCCGTCGAGACCGCCGCACACCCAGGACGACAGGAGATCCCCGATGATGAAGTCCCGACCCCTCGCCCGGGCCGGCGCGATCCTGCTGGCTGCGGTCGGCCTCATGGCGCTGGTCGGCCCGCAGTCGGCGTCGGCCCGCGACGGCCGCGCCTTCACCAGCGACACCGGTGACATCGCCGGCCACACCTCCTACTACGACGCGACCGACATCTACACCGTCTACGACGACGACGCGGACTCGGTCGGGGTCGTCGGATGGATCGAGATCAAGCAGTCCGACGGCAGCTGGCGACCCTTCCCGCGGGTGTACGTCGGGACCGGCAACGGGACCCAACGGTCCAACTACAAGGACGTGGTCCGGGAGGCCGCGACGGTCCGGATCTGGGCGTGCCGGCAGAACGGCCCCGACGGCTACCCCTTCAACTGTGGTCGGGCTGACGTCTCCGGCAGCTGAACCCGACGTCCTTGCGGCGGCGACACTCACCCCGCCCAGGAGGGACCGACCAGCTCAGGACCACCGGGGCGAATGTTGTAGCGTCAACTGAAGGGTGGAACACTGGACCCATGGCGACGCGATGGCTGGACGACGAGGAGCAGGCGACCTGGCGGAGCTTCATCGCGGTCGTCGAGCTCCTGCCGGGCGTGCTCGACACCCAGATGCGGCACGAGTCGGGCCTCACCCACTTCGACTACCTGGTGCTGGCCATGCTGTCGGAGGACCCGCAGCGCACCCTGCGGATGACCGCCCTCGCAGGCTGGACGAACGCCACGCTGCCCCGGCTGTCGCACGTCGTACGCCGACTCGAGGGCCGCGGTCTGGTGGAGCGGTTCCCGTGCCCCGAAGACGCCCGCGCCACCAACGCCCGGCTGACCGATCGCGGCTGGGACACCCTCGTCGCGGCCGCCCCCGGTCACGTCGAGACGGTGCGCGGTCAGGTGTTCGACGCGCTCACCCCGGAGCAGGTGGGTCAGCTGGCCGGGATCGCGCAGGCCATCCTCGGGCGGATCAGCCCCGGCGGCCGCCCGCTCAGCCCGGGCGCGGGTCCCGTGTCCCCGGGCCAGCGCGGCACGGCGGAGGCCGTGACGACAGGGCCTGCTCCGGCCTAGCATCAACGATGGGCTCTCGCGTTCTCGTCCTCAGCGCCAGCATCGGCTCCGGTCACGTGATGGCCGCCGCCGCCCTGGTCACCGCCTTCGCGGCCCGGTCCGACGTCGACGAGGTGGCCAGCATCGACGCGCTGCAGGGCTCGAGCGAGGTCTTCCGGGCCTTCTACGACGACGCCTACTTCGCCCTGGTCAAGGCCACCCCCTGGCTGGTGGGCTGGGGATACGACGCCAACGACGTGCCCTTCAAGCTGGGCAGCTCGGTCTCGCTGTGGGACCGGATCAACACTTCCGCCCTCGTCCGGGAGATCCTCGACTTCGCCCCGACCGTCGTCGTCTGCACGCATTTCCTCCCGCTGCGGCTGGTCGCCCTGCTGCTGACCCGCGGCGGCATCACCTGCTCCCTCTCCGCCGTCACCACCGACTACGACTTCCAGGGCCTCTGGCTGACGGGGGTGTTCACCCGCTACTTCGTGGCCCGCGAGGAGACCAAGGACTACCTGGTCGCCATGGGGCTTCCTGAGGAGCGGGTCACGGTGTCGGGCATCCCCGTACGGCCGGAGCTGGGCCAGCCGGTGGACCGGGGGGCCGTGCTCGGTCGCTACGGGTTGACCGCTGACGTGCCCACCCTGCTGATCTCGGCCGGGGCCGCCGGCGGGGCGTACGTGACCAGCATCGTGAACCAGGTGAAGCGGCTGCGCTCACCGGTGCAGGCCGTGATCGTGTGCGGTCGCAACGAGGCGCTCCGGGCGCGGATCAGCGCCCAGGTCGAGGGGCTGGACCACCTCGTGGTCCTGGGCTACACCGACGACATGACCGACCTGATGCGGTCGGCCACCCTGTTCGTCGGCAAGCCCGGCGGGCTGTCGTCCTCGGAGTGCATGGCCGCCGGTCTCCCGATGGTGCTGGTCAGCCCCATTCCCGGGCAGGAGGTCCGCAACAGCGACTTCCTGCTGGAGGAGGGGGTGGCGGTGCGGTGCAACTACGAGACCACGGTGGGGGCCAAGATCGACCGGTTGCTCGCGGACCCCGCCACTGTGGCGGCCATGGCCGAGGCTGCCCGCCGCCTCGGCCGTCCCCGGGCCGCCGAGCAGGTCGCGGCCGACGTGCTGGCCGACCCGGCCCGGCCGCTGTGGATCAGCCGGGCGGCCCAGAAGTCGATCCTGCGCTCCAGCGAGGCCGGCCGGGCCCGGGCCGACCTCCAGGGGCCCAAACGGCTGGTCACCCTGGACGACGTGCTCACCGGTTCGGCCGCAGCCCTGGTCGTGGCCTCCCAGGTGGGCAAGGTCGAGGGGGTGGCCGAGGCCAGCCTGGCCCGCGGCGGGCGGGTCTTCATCACCCGCAACCGGCTGTCCCGCCTCCGACGGCACCGACGGCACGACCCGGAGCTGCTCCTGCTGCTGCGCCGGGTCATCGGGGACCGACCGGACGTGGGTCTGGCGATCCGGCCGGAGGGCAGGGAGGTCAGCTGACCGGGCTGGAGGGCAGGGAGGTCAGTTGACCGGGCTGGAGCCCAGGGTCACGGTGCCGGAGTGGACGGTGCCCTCGGCCGTGACCCACGTGACCCGTACGCGGTCACCGGGGTTCCGCAGGGCGACGGCCGCGCTCAGGGCGCTGGCGGAGCCGATCTCGGTGGACCCGATCCTGGTGACGGTGTCCCCGCCGCCGATCCCGAGCCGGGCGGCCGCGCCGCCGTCCACGACCCCGGCGACGGTGGCCCCGCCGGCCTGGCCGGGGGAGCCGTACGCGGTCGTCGCTCCGAGCTGCACCCCGAGGAAGGCGGCGGGCCCGATCCGGACGGCCGTGGTCTCGGTCCCACTGCGGATCTGGCGCACGACGGCGAGGGCGTCGTCGATGGGTACGGCGTACCCGTTGATCTCGGTCCCGGTGGAGGCGGCGGTGTCGATGCCGATCACCTCGCCCTGACTGTCGAGCAGCGGGCCGCCCGAGTCGCCGGCCACCACGTCGGAGGAGGTCTCGAGGACGCCCTCGAGGGTCTCCCCGGACACCCCGGTCTCGTCGGCGGTGGTGATCTGGGTCGACAGGTCGGTGATGGTGCCGTCGGCCGCGCTGAGGGCGCCGGTGCCGCCCGCATTGCCCACCGCGGTGACGGCGTCGCCGAGCCGGACGGTGTCGTCGTCGATCGCGGCGACGGTCAGGCCGGTGGCGTTCTTCAGCTGCAGCAGCGCCACGTCCGCGGTCGGGTCGGCCCCCACGACGGTGCCGGTGTACGTCGCGCCCGTGCTGGCGATGGTGACCTTGATCAGGGTGGAGTCCGCCACCACGTGGTAGTTCGTCAGGAGCTCACCGTCGGAGGTGAGGACGATGCCCGTCCCCGCCGCCTCGCCGTTGGTCAGCACGGTGTCGATCAGGGCCACCCCGGTGGACTGGGTCGCGGTCGCGGTCTGGGAGTCGACCGTGCTGCTCGAGGTGCTGCCCGACGAGCCCGCCCCCGAGCCGTACCGGCCGCGGCCGGTGGGGACCCAGGGGCTGGTCCCGGTGCTGTCGCCGCCCCAGGCCTGGGTGCTCACCGAGCCGCTCCCCACGGCGGCCGGGGTGGTGCTGCGGGTGGTGGCGACCGAGGAGACGCCGACCACACCGGCCAGCAGTCCGCCCGCCGCGACCAGGGCCACAATCCGGCGGACCCGGAGACGGCGCGTGGGAGGCCGCGAGGACTCGGAGGCGTGGGTCGGGTCGGGGAGGGGGGCGGTCGGGAGGCTCATGATCTGATCACACCGCGCGGGTCCGTGAGGACCCCCGGGATCAGATGTGCTTCTCCTGTGAACGACCCGCCGGCTGGCGCCGTACGGTCATGGCGAGCTCCCAGGAACGCCACGGCCGCTGCGGGCGGCGGCCGTGGCCGGGGTCGACGCCGACGATCCGCCCCCCGGTCAGGGTGACGGTGGCGTGCTTGGCCTGCGCGTCCAGGGTGGTCAGCTGGGCGATGGCCGCCGGGCCGGCGAAGGCCCGGGCCTGCCAGTCGTAGACCGAGCTGTGGCCGTGGACCTGGCTGAAGGGCAGGGCCTCCCCGACCCAGCTGGGGACGAGCTCGGTGGCGGTCGCCGCCCAGGTCGGCCCGGCGCGGCGGTCCGCGCGTCCGCCTCCGAGCATCTGACCGGACCGGAACAGCACCGCGTCGTGCTCCCCGATCAGGGAGTTGAGCGCGGCCTCCACTGTGGCGGCCTGCGGCAGCGAGCCCAGGATGTCGCGCCAGAAGTCGGCGGTCAGCCCGGCGTGGGTGACCAGCACCTGCTCGGTGCCGCTGGAGACGGACGCGGCCACCCGCATCTGCCCGGTCGCCCACCAGCGCCGCAGCGCGGCCGCTGAGGCCTCGCTCAGCTGCTCCGGCCAGGTGAAGGCCGGCTCCCGCAGGTACTGCGCCTCGTGGTTGCCGACGAGCTGGATCCAGCTCCGTGGCTGGGTGGTGAGGTAGTGGTCGACCAGGCTGACGACCCCGTCGGAGTCGGGCCCGCGGTGCACCAGGTCCCCGACCTGGATGACGGTCAGGTCATCGGGCAGCTCACCGGTCTCGGGGTCGGCCCCGAGGCGTACGAGCTCGGCCCGGAGGTCCTCCAGGTGGCCGGCGACGTCCCCGACCACCGCGACCCGGCGGGCCGGGGTGGTGGCGGAGGTCGGGGAGATGCCGCCCAGCTCACCGCTCATGGCTGCTCCGGGGAGGCCCAGGACTCGACCGGGACGTAGTGCGAGATGTTGTCCATCCGACGTTGGACCGAGGACACCTCACGTACGGCCTGGGCGATGACGCTCCGGTCGAGGGGGGAGATCTGGTCCATCTCGATCAGGTCGGTGGGCGCCTCGCCCCGCTCGTGCTGCCGGATCTGGTAGCGCAGCCGCAGCCGCTGCAGCACCTCGAACACCTCGACCAGGGTCGCCGCCTGTCCCTGCGGCAGCATGGCCGAGCCGGCGGAGGCCCGCAGCCGCGCCGTGGTCGTCAGCTCGGCGGAGCCCACGCTCAGCCCGGCCCAGCGGGCGAGGTTGACGATCGGCAGGATGGCGTGCGACTTGAGATCGAACGGGCCGGACCGGCGGGTCAGGGTCCCCCGGATGGACGGCATCTTGGCTCGGCGGGACAGCGACTCCTGCAGTAGCAGCCGCATGGTCCCCGGGTGTCGACGCAGGTCGCTGAACACCTGCGCGACCGCCGGCAGCCCGGGGTCGCCGTGGATGGGCCGGCCGTCGACCAGCAGCGAGGTCATGATGGCGCCGTTGTTCTCGGCCGGCTTGGCCAGCCACTCCCGGGCGGCGACGCTCCAGTCGTGGTTGGTGCGGGCGAAGAGGGTTCGCTCGGCGTTGGCCCCGTGCTCGTCGCTGCTCAGCCCGGCGTGGGACAGCACCCGCCCGACCTCGGCGAACGCCACGCGGTAGCGGGCGATGTCGGCGGCCGGCACGTGGTTCCCGAAGGCCACGGCGGAGTCGACGTCGGAGCTCAGGACCGCCTCCCGGCGGCCGTTGCTGCCCAGGGCCAGCCAGGTGAAGGCGTCGATCGACAGCCCGGGGTGGTGCTCGAAGACCAGCCCGACCGCCCGCCGGACGATGGTGTCCAAGATCGCGGAGTAGACCGCGATCACCTTGCCCGAGGCCAGCCCCCGCCCCAGCAGCTCGCCGAGCACGCCGGGGACCCGGCGGGCCAGCCGGTCCAGGTCCTCCAGCCTCCCGGCCCGCCGCAGCTGCTCGTGCAGGGAGACCCCGGCCGTGGTGGGGGAGATCGCGAAGTCGCGCGGGGAGATGACCCCCCGCAGCTCGCCGGCCCGGTCGGTGACGAGCAGGAACTCGGCGTCGGTGTCCAGCATCAGGATCAAGGCCTCGGCGGCGGAGTCCCCGGTGACCGTCGTGGCGGCCGCCCCCTCGACCAGCTGACCGACCGGGGTGCCGGCCTGGCCGCCCTCGGCCAGGATCCGGCGCCGCAGCAGGGCGTCGGTGACCAGGCCGAAGGTGCCGTCCGGACGCGGTACCACGGCGTACGGGTAATCGTGCTCGGTCATCTGCCGGGCGGTCTCGCCGGCGGTCGTGTCGGCGGTGACGGTGAGAGGGCGGCGGACGATCAGCTCGTCCACGATGCTGTACGCCGGATGTCCCGACCGCCGGCGGTTGACGCTGCCCGCCGTCTCGACCAGGAACTGCGCGCCCGCCCGGGTGGTGAAGGCGGGTGCGGCCACCGCGCCCGGGATGCGGGCCACGGTGACCTCGTCCACCGCCACGGCGCGTGGGCCGACCGACCGCTCGGTCAGCATCGCGGAGTAGCCGAAGACGCCCCCCGGCCCGAGCCGCTCGTCGGCCGGCTCGCTCAGCAGGTCGCGGTTGTGCCACAGCCCGACGTGCCCGGCGATGACCAGGAAGACGTCGGGGTTGGCCCCGGTGAAGGCGTCGAGGATGAGCTGGCCGGGGGCGAACCTGTCGATCCCGGCCGACTTCGCGACGGTGCCGAGCACCTCCGGGGTCAGGGAGTCGAACGGGGCGTACCCGGCGAGCAGAGCGAGCAGATCGTCATCGGCCACACCGACCATGCTCCCATCCCCGGCAGAGCCCCGCTCAGGCCGTCCCGGGGGTCGGAGGGGCCGGGATGCTGTAGCCCGACGGGCCGACTGTGGCGTCCAGCGACCGCTTCCAGGAGCCGTCGGCGATGTAGCTCTTGAGGGCCGCGTTGACCTTCTCGGCCATGGCCGAGTCGCCCTTCTTGATGCCGACGCCGTACCGCTCGTCGGTGAAGCCCCGGCCGATCAGGCGCAGCTTGCCCTTGTACTGCGGCTCGGCGGCGAAGCCGGCCAGGATCACGTCGTCGGTGGTGACCGCGTCCACCGAGCTCTCGGCCAGGGCGGAGACGCAGTCGGAGAACTTGGGGAACTCCTTCAGGGCGATCTTCCCCTTGTAGTGCTCCTTGATGTAGGTCGAGGACGTGGTCCCGGTGACCGAGCAGAGCGTCCGGCCGTTGAGGGTCTCCGGACTGGTCAGGTCCTCGTCGTTGCGCCGGACCAACAGGTCCTGGTGGGCCACGAAGTACGGCCCGGCGAAGTCGACGACCTTCTTGCGCTCGTCGGTGATGGAGTAGGTCGAGAAGACCAGGTCGACCTGGCCCCCCGTGAGGAGCGACTCCCGCTTGGCCGGGTCGGCCTGGACCCAGGTGATGTCCCCCTTGGCCACGCCGAGGGCCTGGGCGACGTAGGTGGCGGTGTCGACGTCGAAGCCGGTGTAGGTGTCACCCGACTTGAGCCCGAGCCCGGGCTGGTCGAAGGAGATGCCGATGGTGAGCTTCCCGCCGGCCGTGGCCCCGGGGACCAGGGACGGGGTGGCCGCTGACCCCCCGCTCGACCCGCACCCAGCCAAGGCCACCGTGGTGACCCCGGCCAGGAGAAGTGCTGTCATCCGACGTGGGACGTTGAGCATCTGTGTACTTCTTCCTTCAAGAGAGGGTGCGGGTCGAGCGTGGTCGATCCGGAGGGGGATGGAGCGGGTCAGACGACGTGGGCGTCGTCCTTGGGGTCGAGGTCCTCCACCGACACGTCGGTGTAGCGAGGACCGTTCAGCGTCCAGATCGACTCGAGCCGGCCGCCGGTGTTGGCGGCCACCTTCGGCTTGACCAGGCGCCAGGAGATGGCCAGGGCGGCGACCAGGACCGGGATGCCGAAGACAACGACCAGGAAGCTGGTCTTGTGCAGGAAGTACGGCGAGCTCTGCCACCCGGAGACGGCCAGGCCGATCAGCACCAGCACCAGGAAGGCGAGACCGATCATCGAGGTGAACGGGTAGCCGGGGGCCTGGAACGAGCCCTTCGGGATGATTCCGCGGTCGGTCAGCTGCCGGAGCCGGAGCTGGCAGGCGAAGATCGTGCCCCAGGTGAAGAGGATCATGACCGAGGTCGCCTCGACCGCGATCTCGAACGCGTCGGGGGTGAGGAAGTTGAGCACCGAGCCGAAGACGAAGAAGACCGAGGTCATCACGATGCCGGCCCACGGGACGCCGGACTTGCTCATCTTGAGGGTGAACTTCGGCGCCTGGTCGCTCATCCCCAGGCTGCGCAGCACGCGACCGGTGGAGTAGAGCCCCGAGTTCAGGCTGGACATGGCGGCCACGATCAGGATGGCCTGGATCACGGTGCTCATCCAGCTCAGGCCGAGCTGCTCGAAGACGGTCACGAAGGGGCTGGTGCCGGCCTTGTAGTCCGTGGTCGGCAGCATGGAGACCAGCAGCAGGATCGAGCCGATGTAGAAGACGGCGATCCGGAAGATCACCGCGTTGACGGCCTTGGGGACCTCTTTCTGGGCGTTCTCCATCTCGCCGGCCGCGACGCCGACCATCTCGATGGCGGCGTACGCGAAGACGACGCCGGACATCACCAGGATGGGGCCGTACCAGTTGTAGTCGCCGCTGCTGGGCCAGAAGCCGCCCGGGTTGCTCCACAGGTTCTGGAAGCCGGCCTTGTGACCGCCGATGCTGAAGCCGCCGATGACCACGACCAGACCGACGGCCAGGAAGACCACGATGGCGCCGACCTTGAGGATGGCGGCCCAGAACTCGAACTCACCGAACGCGCGGGCCGACATCAGGTTGATGGCCAGCACGGCCACCAGGGCGATCAGGACCGTGGCCCAGGTGGGCATGTTCGGCCACCAGTACTGCACGTAGAGGCCGACCGCGGAGAGCTCGGCGATGCCGGTCAGGGCCCAGTTCCCCCAGTAGATCCAGCCGGTGGCGAAGGCCCACTTCTCGCCGAAGAACTCCCGCATGTAGGAGACGAAGGCGCCCGAGGTGGCGCGGTGCAGGACGAGCTCGCCCAGGGCGCGCATCAGGAAGTAGGCGATGACGCCGACGACCGCGTAGCTGATCACCAGGGCGGGGCCGGTGTTGTGCAGCCGGGAGGCGGAGCCGAGGAAGAGCCCGGTGCCGATGGCCCCCCCGATGGCGATCATCTGGACGTGGCGGCTGTTCAGGGTCTGCTTGTAGCCGACCTGCTCGGCGTCCAGGGAGTTTCTCGGTGTTTCGGTTGTCGTCATGGCAGCTTTCTCTCGATGTTCTGCGGGACTCGGGGTCTCCGCCCACCGCCGGGGGCTCCGGGGTGCGCGGAGGACCGCAGTGGTTCCTGGGTCACCGGGCGGTCCGAGAGCCGGTCGGCCCGGGCTCGGGCTGCGTGCGCAGGCCCGTACGCCGGGTGGGGCGTCGGGTGGACGCCGAAACGTACTGAGTCACCGTGGCCCCTCGATCCTCGGATGATGCCTGGGCTCCTCGACGACGAGGCTGACGGAGCCGGGGGGTCGAGGCCCGGAGGGGCTGGTGACCTGACCCGGCAACCAGGTTGTACCTGCATCCTGGCTTGCCTGAGAGTCTTTCAGCAAGGCCGCAAAGTGATTGTTACCTGTGAGGCAGGGGTGACCCGGGCTCACTCCTCACATCCGGGGCCGGGTGGTGTGAGGTCGCGCGGGGGGCGCGGGGGGACGCCGGCGTCAGCGGATGGTGATCCCGCGGTGGCGGGTGATGCCCAGCGCGGCGGCGGTGCCGGCGCCCCAGAAGAACAGCCCGGTGAGGGTCACCACGACCGCCTTCACCTCCAGCGTGGGGGACACGAAGGTCAGGTGCCGGGTGATCAGGCGGGGCAGTGCCCCGGCCGGCTGCACGACGGCGAGGAGGGCGTACGGCAGGCATAGGTGGCCCAGCCAGCGGACCGTCGGCCAGAGCTGCCGACGCCGACGCCACCGCTCCTTCAGCGGCACGATCAGGACCGGCATCAGCACCGACGCGACGTTGCCCACCCCCACCCAGGTCAGGACGGGGAAGGCCACTCCGGGCAGGGTGATGACCAGCCGGTAGTCGGCCTCGCTGCGGACGGTGATCACGGCGGTGGCGATCAGGGTGGGGAGTCCGACCAGGATCAGCAGGGTCAGGTTCTTGACCATCAGGATGCGCAGCATGGGCACCCCGCGGAGCACGCTCAGCCGGACCCGGGCGGCGTCGGCGCCGAGCACGTTGGTGGTCGTGACGTCGGCCAGGATCCAGACCGCGAAGTAGGTGCCCACGATGATGGCCCAGTCGCTGTGCGGACGACCCTGGAGCGGCTCGTAGAACAGCCAGGCCACGGCCAGGGCCAGGTTGAAGGCGACCCCGGAGAACCACAGCCAGGGGGCGGTGAGGGACCAGCGGATCTCCCCGAGGACGTCGTGCCAGAAGCTGCTGCGGCCGTTCTCGTCGGGGACGGTGTCTAGGGCCACGCCGTGCTCGCGAGAGGACGGGAGATGGAATCCCGCGGTCAGACCGATCTCGCTCTCCGGGTCTGCCGCCACAGCCCAAGAATGCCACGGGTCCCGGCGCCGTCCCGCTGAAAGAAGGACCTCGAACCAGGAGACTCGGGCGGTTGTGGAGAAGATCGTGCTCGGTAGTCCGAGCCGGATCTTCGCCAGAACTGGGGAAGGGCGTCGACGACGCCGTCCCTTCGATCGGCCGGCGCTGGCCGACCTCGGCCCGTCAAGACCCCCGACCTGACCTGACCCAGGTTCCGAGTGCTCGACCCAGGTTGCAACCTGGGTTCAGTCGCCGAAACCTGGGTAGACCTAAGTTCCCGGCACCTGACCCAGGTTGCAACCTGGGTTCGGCACCAGAAACCTGGGTCTATCTAGGTTGCTGCAGCAGGGCGCGTACGAGGTGGCGGGAGTCCAGGCCGATCTCGCGGAGCAGGCCCGAGAGGGTGATCGAGATGCCGACCCCGAACAGTCCAGCGGCGGGCCC
>JAOPXW010000180.1 GCA_025964935.1 Friedmanniella sp.
CGGCCGGGCCGCCCGGTGCCGCCGGGGGGCTCCCGGGACCGGTCCCACCCGCGGGCTGCGGCCTACTTGAGCAGGCGGGACAGGCGACGGTCGGCCAGCTTCTTGCCGCCGGTCTGACAGGTCGGACAGTACTGCAGCGAGGAGTCCGCGAAGGACACCTCGGCGATCTCGTCCCCACAGACCGGGCAGGGCAGCCCGGTCCGCCCGTGCACCCGCATCCCCGACTTCTTCTCCCCCTTGAGGTCCTTGGCGGCCAGGCCGTGCGCCCGGGCGATCGCCCCGGCCAGCTCGCCCTTGATGGCGGCGTACAGGGTGGCCAGCTCGGTCTCACTGAGCGAGCCGGCCGGCTTGAACGGGCTGAGCCGGGCGGCGTGCAGGATCTCGTCGGAGTAGGCGTTCCCGATCCCGGCGATCGTGCGCTGGTCCTTCAGCACCCCCTTGAGCTGGGACCGGCCGGCCCCGGCCAGCACCGCGGCCAGGGCCGCCTCGTCGAAGGAGTCGGTCAACGGGTCGGGGCCCAGCGTGGCGACCATCGGGATGGCCATCGGGTCGGCGACGACGTGGATGGCCAGCTTGCGCTGGGTGCCCGCCTCGGTCAGGTCGAACCCGGAGCCGTCGTCGAGCACGACCCGGAGCGCGAGCGGCCCCTTGCCGGGCCGGGCCGGGGCCTCGGGCTGGACGTCACGCCACCGGAGCCAGCCGGCCCGGGCCAGGTGGAAGACCAGGTGCAGACCCTGGGCGGACACGTCGATGAACTTGCCGTGCCGGCCCACGCCGTCGATCTCCAGCCCCGCCAGCACCGAGAGCGGCGGGTCGTAGGTCTTCAGCGCGCTGAACGCGGCCAGGTCGACCCGGGCGATGGCACGGCCGACGCAGCGCTCGCTGAGGAACCGGACGAGCGACTCCACCTCCGGCATCTCGGGCATGGGGCCCATTATGGGCGGCCGGGTGCCTCCAGGGCAGGGGGTACGGCCCAGTCGGGGCCGGGCAGCGTGAGCGCCCGTTCCAGCCGACGGACGTAGGCCAGCCGTCCGATCTCGACCACGCCCAGGCTGCCGAGGTGGTCGGTACGCCACTGCACGTCCAGCAGCCGGCCCTCGACCCCGTCGCGGGTCAACATCTCCACGAGCCCGACCAGCGCCACCTTGGAGGCATCGCGGCCGATGTCGGGGCGGTGGAACATCGACTCGCCCGCGAACAGGCCGCCGAGCGAGACCCCGTACAAGCCCCCGGCCAGCTGGTCGTCCTCGGTCCAGGCCTCCACCGAGTGCACGACCCCCCGGGCGTGCAGCCGGCCGTAGACGCCCCGGATGTCGTCGTCGATCCAGCCGCTGGGACGCGCCGGGTCCGCGCAGCCCTCCAGCACCGCGTCGAAGGCGGTGTCCACGGTGATCCGGTAGCGCCGCGTCATCTTGCGCAGCGAGCGGCTCACCCGCAGCCCGTCGAGGGGCAGGATGCCGCGGTCCAGCGGGGAGTACCAGCCCATCAGGCCCGGGCTGGCGGGCATCGGGAAGACCCCGGAGCCGTACGCCGCCAGCACCAGATCGTCGTCGAAGCTGTCCGAGACCGCGATCAGGTCGTCGTCTCGCCACTGCTGCGGCGAGCCGAACGGGGAGTCCACCGCGCCATTGTTGCCCTGGGGGGTCAGCCAGGGTCCGGCCGGGGTCGCGACCTCCGGCCGACCCCGGCGGGCCACGTACGCTGGGTGTCCGGGGCGGACCGCACGCACCCGACGCACGACCCGGACGCACGCCCGCCCGACGCACGCCGCTCCGGCGCACGCCACCCAGACGCAGCACGCAGACCAGAGGGAGACGCCGATGCCGTCAGCACAGGGCATAGGCCGGATGCTCGCCCGGGGCATCGGGCCCGTCGCGGGCGCCGTGGGTCCGCAGATGGCCGGCGGCGCGCTGCGCCGGGCGCTGGAGATCGCCATCGACGGCTACGGCAAGCTCCCCGGCGCCAAGGCCACCGCCGCGCGCCAGCTCGTCCGGCACAACGGCTCGGTCGACGACGCCATCGACAGCGTGGTCGACTTCCACGTCCGGCTGGCCTCGGCCCAGGGGTTCGTGACCAACCTCGGCGGCCTGGCCACGCTGCCCGTCGCGCTCCCGGCCAACCTGACCGGTGTGGCGGTGGTGCAGGTGCGGATGGTCGCGGCCATCGCGCACCTCCGCGGCTACGACCTGAACGACAACCGGGTCCGTACGGCACTGGTGATGTGCCTGCTGGGCGGCGAGCAGGTGGCGAAGCTGATCGTCCGCGGCTCCCTGCCCACGTCCCCGATGGCGGTGGCCACGGCGCCCGTCTTCGACGCCGGCCTCGACCAGCGGGTCGCCGAGGAGGTCGTCGCGGACCTGATGGGACGGATCGGCGGCAAGAACCTCGCCCTGACCGTGACCAAGCGGGTGCCGCTGGTCGGCGGGGGGATCGGTGCCGTGATGGACGGCATCGCCACCCACCAGATCGGGGCGTACGCCAAGAGCGAGCTCCTGCGTCGCCGCGCCCTGCAGGTCTGACCGCGGTCTATCGTGACCGCGTGATCCCAGGCCCCGTAGCGGTGTGGGTCCGCGGCCACCTGGGCGCCGACCTGGAGGCGGTCACGCCGGTCCGCGGCGGTCGGACCGACACCATCTGGGCGGTCCGGATCCACGACGACCCCACCCCCGCCGTACTGCGCTGGATGCCGGTGCCGGTCTGGGGCGAGGTCGGTCGCCGGCACGTCCGGGCTGAGGCCCTGGGCTGCCGCCTGATGGCGGGCTCCGCGCTGCCCACCCCCCACCTGGTCGCCACCGACCCGGACGGCTCGGCCACGGGCGGCTACGCCAACCTCACCAGCTGGCTGCCCGGCCGGGTCCGGCTGGACCCCCTCGGCCCCGCCGCCGTCGAGGAGCTGGCCCGGGTGGCGACCGTCCTGCACCGCACCCCGGTCCCGCTCGACCCGCGGCCCGAGCCGTACGCGTTCTGGGCCCCGGACCCGCTGACCGTGCCGCCGTGGTCGCCCCGCCCCGAGCTGTGGGAGCGGGCCATCGCGGTGTTCCTGGGTCCCCGCCCCGACACCCCCGCCGGGCTCGTGCACCGGGACTTCCATCCCGGCAACATCCTCTGGGACGGGGACCGGGTGACCGGGGTGATCGACTGGGCGGAGACGTCCTGGGGGCCGCCCGACCTGGACGTGGCCCACGCGCTCACCAACTTCGCCCTGCTGCTCGACCCGCGGCACACCGAGGTGTTCCTGGCGGCCTACCGCGGGCACGGCGGGGTCCTGGACCCGGACCTGGAGGCGCGCCGCTTCTGGGCGGTGAGCGACATCCTGGGCTTCCTGCCCGACCCCGTCGGCCATCTCACCGCCCTCACGGCGAGCCGCCCCGAGCTCACCCCCGAGGTGCTCCGGGCCCGGCTCGAGGCCTGGCTGGTCGTAGTGCTGGCCGCCGGGCCGGGCTGAGCGGGCGGGTTGTCGGTTCGGTCACATCGGGTTGCGTGCAAGGCAAGCCTGGCATAATTTAGGTGAGCCTCACCTTTTCGGGCGAGGCGCCCGGCCGACCCGTCGGGTGAGGGACACCGTGGCCAGACCGACGTGATTGAGGACAGATGCTCGGCAACTTTCTGATCGGCCTCCGGGAAGGCCTGGAGGCGGCGCTCATCGTCAGCATCCTGATCGCCTACCTGGTCAAGTCCGACCGCCGCCACCTGCTGTCCCGGATCTGGGTCGGGGTCGGCATCGCCGTCGTCGTCTCCCTGGCCTTCGGGGCCGCCCTCACCTTCGGCCCCCGGGGCCTCACCTTCGAGGCCCAGGAGCTGATCGGCGGCGGGCTGTCGATCCTGGCCGTCGGGTTCGTGACCTGGATGATCTTCTGGATGGCACGCGCCGCCCGCGGCATGTCCGGTGCCCTGCGGCACCAGATCGACGCCGCCGCCGACGGGGCCCGCGGGTCCCTCGTGGTGGTCGCGGTGCTGGCCGTCGGCCGTGAGGGCCTGGAGACCGCGCTGTTCCTGTGGGCTGCCACCCAGGCCGCCTCCCGCGAGACCGGCGCGAGCAGCCAGCCGCTGCTCGGGGCCGCCCTCGGGCTGGCCGTGGCCGTCGTGCTGGGCTACCTGATGTACCGCGGTGCCCTGAAGATCAACCTGTCCCGCTTCTTCACCTGGACCGGCGCCTTCCTGATCGTCGTCGCGGCCGGTGTGCTGGCGTACGGGGTGCACGACCTGCAGGAGGCCCGCTTCCTGCCCGGGCTCAACACCCTCGCGTTCGACGTCTCCGCCGCGATCCCGCCGACCTCCTGGTACGGGACGCTGCTGAAGGGTGTCTTCAACTTCTCCCCCGCGACCACCGTGCTGGAGCTGCTGGCCTGGCTGGCCTACCTGATCCCGACCATGGCGGTGTTCCTGACCAAGGTCCGGCAGCGCCGGCCGCAGCCGCAGCCCGTTCCCGAGACCCGCGTCCCGGCGACCTCGGGGAGGACCGCCGCGTGAGCCCCCGTACGACGGCCCGACGCCCGGGCCTCACGCTGGCGTGCGCCGGCGCGGTGCTGGCGGTGCCGTTCCTGGCTGCCTGCACCACCAACACCCCGGCCGGGAGCGCCGCCCCCGCCGGCGACACCCGGGCGCTGACCGTGACCGCCACCGACACCGCCTGCACGGTCTCCTCCGCGACCGCCCCCGCCGGCAAGCTGACCTTCTCCGTCACCAACGCGGGCACCAAGGTGAACGAGTTCTACCTGCTCGGGTCCGACGGTCTCCGGGTCGTCGGCGAGGTGGAGAACATCGGCCCCGGCCTGTCCCGCGACCTCGTCGTGACCGCCATCCCCGGCACCTACATCGCGACCTGCAAGCCCGGCATGACCGGTGACGGCATCCGCTCCGACCTCACGGTCGAGCCCTCGGGGGAGGCCACCGCGCCCACCGGGAACGACGCCGAGCTGATCGCCCAGGCCAACCAGGGCTACGAGGCGTACGTCAAGGAGCAGGCCGAGCAGCTGGTGACCGGCACGCAGGCGTTCGTGGCGGCGTACAAGGCCGGCGACGCGGCCACGGCCCGGACGCTGTACCCGAAGGCCCGCACCCACTGGGAGCGGATCGAGACCGTGGCCGAGTCGTTCGGCGACCTCGACCCCAAGATGGACGCGCGCGAGGCCGACCTGGAGCCGGGCCAGAAGTGGACCGGCTGGCACCGGATGGAGAAGGACCTGTGGCCGGCCCGGGCGACGGGCTACACCGCCCTGACCGCGGCCCAGCGGGCGACCTACGCCGACGACCTGATGGCCAACACCCGGACGCTGGAGAAGCGGGTCAGCGCGCTCACCTTCACCACCGACCAGATCGCCAACGGCTCGATCGCCCTGTTGGACGAGGTCGCGAAGGGGAAGGTGACCGGCGAGGAGGAGTACTGGTCGCGGACCGACCTGTGGGACTTCCAGGCCAACGTCGACGGCGCCCGGGTCGCGTTCGAGGGTCTGCGCCCGCTGCTGAAGCAGAAGGACGCCGCGCTGGACAAGCAGATCGACGCCCGCTTCACCGCCCTGCAGGCCCTCCTGGACGAGCAGCGCAGCGGGTCCGGCTTCCGGTCCTACGACAAGGTCAGCACCACCGACATCCGGGGACTGGTGACCGCCGTGGACGCACTCGCCGAGCCGCTGTCGAAGCTGTCCGCCACCGTCGTCTGAGACCGAGTCCGTGACCACCCCCACCGGCCCGTCCGGGCCCCCCTCCAACCCGTCCGGTGCAGCAGCCGGCCCGTCCGGGGGAGCAGCCGACGGCGGCGCCGAGGAGCTCCGGTCCACCCCCACCCCCGGCATCTCCCGTCGGGGGCTGCTGGGCGCGGCCGGGGTGGGTGCGGTCGGCGTGGCCGCGGG
>JAOPXW010000185.1 GCA_025964935.1 Friedmanniella sp.
ACGACAACGTCGGGCCCTCGTGGCCACCCTCGCCGGTGTGGTTGTAGACCACATCCAAGATCACCTCGATGCCCGCCTCGTGCAGCGCCGAGACCATCTCCTTGAACTCGCGGACCTGCTGGCCGAGCGTCCCGACCGAGCCGTACGCGCCGTGCGGGGCGAAGAAGCCGAGGGTGTTGTAGCCCCAGTAGTTCGACAGCCCCCGGCTGATCAGGAACGGCTCGCTGACGAAGGCGTGCACGGGCAGCAGCTCCACCGCGGTGACCCCGAGCGAGAGCAGGTGCTTGATCACCGCCGGGTAGGCCAGTCCGGCGTAGGTCCCCCGCAGGTGCTCGGGGACGGCCGGGTGCAGCCGGGTGTAGCCGTTGACGTGCAGCTCGTAGAGGACGGTGTCGGCCATCGGGGTCGGCGTTGTCATCGGCACGGGCGGCGGCATGTCGGGGACCACGACGCTGAGCGGGACGGCCGCGAACGAGTCGACGAAGGAGGGGATGAAGTCGGACGCGGGGATGTGGTCCAGGATCGGGCCGGAGTAGTCGACGCCGCTGGTGATGGCCCGGGCGTACGGGTCCAGCAGCAGCTTGGCCGGGTTGAAGCGGGCCCAGTGACCGGGGTTCCATTCACCGTGCACCCGGAAGCCGTAGCGCTGCTCGGCCCCGACCCCGGGGACGTGCACCGTCCACACGCCCTCCTCGTCGCGGACCATCTCGTAGTTGGTCTGCTGCCGCTCCTCGTCGACCAGCGCGAGCTCGACCCGGGTCGCCCGGGGCGCGAGGAGCGCGAACGCCGTGCCGCCGGCGGTGATGCGGGCGCCGAGCCTGGAGGTGTCCTGCGGGGCGGTGAGGACGGGAGTGCGGGTCATGAATCACAGGCCTTTGCGAGCGTCAGGGCAGAGGTCAGGCGTCAGGTCGGTGAGGACCGGGGTGGTCGGGTCGAACACGAGCGGGGGTCGGTGGGCGCCGCCAGTGCCCCCACTCGACCCGAGTGTGCCCATTGTGCCGCTTTCGGACGTTCTGGGCACGTTCGGGCCGATTTCGCGTCGCTGCACCGATTCAGCGGCAACGAGTCGGAAGACCCGGAGGGGCCCGGGAACACACAGTCGGGCAGGTCGGCGCCGGTCCACCGCCCTGGCCGACCGGGTGGGTGGGATGTCGATGGAGAGCCCCTCAACGTTTCTGGACATCGGCTGGACCCCACCCCGCCGCCGGGGTTGACTGACGCCCAGACGGGTCCGCCCAGGGTCCGGCCCCCCGAGGAGCCCCATGCGCCCGATCGTCCCCCGTCCCCGGCTGCTCGCCGCCGGAGCCGCCCTGCTCGTGCCGGCCGCTCTGCTGCTGGGGGTGCCGCAGGCCCTCGCGGCTCCACCCGCCCTGGCCCGGGTGCCGAGCACGATGCCCCGCTGGCTCGCCTCCGGCCAGGCCCGGCGCGACGCGGCACCCGCCGCCACCGGCACGCTGAGCGTGCGGGTGTACCTCGCGCCCCGGGGAGGCCAGGCGGCCCTGGAGAGCGCCGTCGGGGCTCTGTCCGACCCGCACTCGGCCCGTTACGGGCAGTGGCTGAGCGCCGACCAGTACCGGGCGGCCTACCGGCCCAGCGACGCGGCGCTCAGCCGAGTCCGCGGCTACCTGACCGGCCAGGGTCTGGCCGTCACCGGGGTCGAGGCCCAGCGGCGCTACGTGTCGGCCCGGGGCACCGTGGCCCAGCTGCAGCGCACGTTCCACGTCTCGCTCCGGCGGTTCTCCCACGACGGGCAGCAGGTCACCGCCCCCACGGCCGCCGTCCAGCTGCCGCCCACCCTGGCCGGCTCCGTGCTGACCGTCACCGGTCTGGACACCACGGTGGCCAAGATGACCAACCGCCAGAGCGGCCGCTCGGTGACACCGCCGCCGGCGTTCGCGAACGCGCGTCCGTGCAGCACCTACTTCGGCCAGCTCACCGCGACGTACCAGGCCGACTACAAGACGAAGCTGCCGAAGTTCGGCGGGAAGACGCTGCCGTACGCGACCTGCGGCTACACCGGGCCGCAGCTGCGGACGGCGTACGAGGCCGACAGCGCCCTGACCGGCAAGGGGGTCACGGTGGCGATCACCGACGCCTACCGCTGGCAGCTGATCGCCAAGGACGCGAGCCGGTACGCCGCGGCGCACGGGGACCCGGCGTACGCCAAGGGCCAGCTGAGCGAGTCGCTGCCCACCTCCTACCGGCACGAGGACGAGTGCGACCCGTCGGGGTGGAGCGGGGAGGAGACCCTGGACGTCGAGGCCGTGCACGCCATGGCCCCGGGCGCCAGGATCCGCTATTACGCCGCGCGCAGCTGCTACGACGACGACTTCTCCGCCGTGCTGGCCCGGGTCGTCGACGAGAACGTGGCCACCGTGGTGTCCAACTCGTGGGGCGACGCCGGCGAGCAGGTCGGGACCGACGAGATCGCGGCCTACCAGCAGGTCGTGCTGCAGGGTGCCGCCCAGGGCATCAGCTTCCTGTTCTCCTCCGGCGACAACGGCGACGAGCTGGCCAACACCGGTTTCACCAGCGCCGACTTCCCGGCCTCCCTGCCCGCGGTGACCGCCGTCGGTGGCACCTCGACCGGGATCGACTGGGACGGCTCGAAGCTGTTCGACACCGGCTGGGGCACGGTCAAGTACACGCTGTCCCGCGACGGCCGGTCGTGGTCCTCGGTCGGGTTCACCTCCGGAGCCGGTGGGGGCTACTCGAGCCTGTTCAACCGGCCCGCCTACCAGCAGGGGGTGGTGCCCGCCTCGGCTCCGGCCGGCCGGGCCGTGCCCGACGTGGCCATGGACGCCGACCCCAACACGGGGATGCTGGTCGGCCAGACCCAGACCTTCGCGAAGGGGGTGCACTACGGCGAGTACCGGATCGGCGGGACGAGTCTCGCGAGCCCGCTGTTCGCCGGTCAGACCGCGCTCGCCGTCCAGCAGCGCGGCGGGCGGCGCCTCGGGCAGCTGAACCCGGTGCTGTACGCCTCCCGCAGCCTGTTCCGCGACGTCAGGCCGGAGCCGAGCCGGGTGGGGGTCGTCCGCGCTGACTACAGCGACCCGACCGACGCCGGCAGCCCGGTGGTCTACAGCGTGCGGCGGTTCGGCCGGGACTCGAGCCTGGCCACAGCGGCGGGGTGGGACCCGGTGACCGGTCTGGGCGTGCCGAAGGTCTCCTATCTGACCGGGCTGAAGACCCCGGACCCGGCGGTGGCGACGGCGGCCCGCTGAGGGCCGACGCTCGGGCTCAGCGCCGGAGCAGCCAGGGTCGCAGCCAGCGGGTGACCAGCGGCAGCACCCAGTAGGTCATCGGCGGGGTCAGCGCCAATGTGGTCACCAGCACCCGGAGCGGCAGCCACAGCCGGGAGAAGCCGGGCACGAGGGCGGTGGCCAGCACGGTGAAGACCAGGTTGACCGGGAAGAAGCCGAGCCAGATGCTGACGGCCTGCTTCCACCGGGGTGGGGCCGGGGCGGGTGCGACATCGGGGTCGAGGACCTGGGCGTACGCCGCGTCGAACCAGCCCTCGATGCCCGTACGGCGCTCGACCCGCGACTCCTTGGCCAGGTCCCGGCCGCTCTCCAGCCACCACGCGCGCTCCCGGGAGCCCTCCCAGGCCGCGAGCGAGTCGGTGTCGGCGAACCTGTACAGCATGTACCAGACGTCGGAGTCGGCGCCCGCGCGGACGAAGCCCGACCCCAGGTAGCCGGGCTGGCGGCTGGCCAGGTCGGTGCCCGCCTGGGTCCAGATGGTGACCTCGGCGATGCGGTCGGGGTCGACCCGGCGCTCGATGGCCACGGTGATGGGCTCGACAGTCATGACCCCAGTGAACGGGTCCCGGGTTGCGTCGGGGTTACGCCCCTGGTCCGGACGGCACCCACCGACGTGGCCCGCCGGTTGTTACTCGTGAGTAATATGTGCCCACGGGTCCCGGCGCAGCTCCCTGCGCCCCCGGCAGAAGGCGGGTCAGATGAAGATCGTCGTCCTGGTCAAGTACGTGCCGGACGCCACCGGCGAGCGCACCTTCGCCGCGGACGGCACGGTCGACCGCGAGGCGGCCGACGGCCTGCTGTCCGAGCTCGACGAGTACGCGCTGGAGCAGGCCCTCCTGGTCGCCGACGCGGGGGACGGGGTCGAGGTGGTGGCCCTCACCATGGGCCCGGAGGACGCGACCGCGGCCCTCAAGCGCTCGCTGCAGATGGGCGCCACCGCCGGCATCCACGTGCTGGACGACGCGGTCCACGGCTCGGACGCGCTCGGCACCAGCACCGTGCTCGCCGCCGCCATCGCGCGGGCGGCCCCCGACCTGGTCGTCTGCGGGATGGCCTCGACCGACGGCAGCATGGGGGTGCTGCCGGCCATGGTGGCCGAGCGGCTCGGCTGGCCGGCCGCCACCTTCGGCGCCTCCCTGGAGGTCACCGCGACCACGGCCACCATCCGGCGCGACACCGACTCCGCGACGCTCACCGTCGAGGTGCCCCTGCCGGCGGTGGTCAGTGTGACCGACCAGTCGGGCGAGGCCCGCTACCCCTCGATGAAGGGCATCCTGGCGGCGAAGAAGAAGCCGGTGACGGTCTGGTCGCTGGCCGACCTGGGCCTGGCCGCCGCTGACGTGGGCCTGGCGGCCGCCTGGACGAAGGTGCTGACCACCACGCCCCGGCCGCCCAAGGCCGCCGGGCGGGTCGTGGCCGACGCGGACGGGGCCGGGGCCACCGCGCTGGCCGAGTTCCTCACCGCCGGCCACTACGTCTGAGCCTGGTCCGCTCGCCCCCATCGTGTGTACACAGAGAGGAACGAACATGCCGCAGGTTCTCGTGCTCGCCGAGCAGGTCGCCGGCAGGCCCACCGCGCCGACGTGTGAGCTGCTGACCTTCGCCCGCCGGCTGGGCGAGCCGGTCGCCGTGGTCTTCGGCCCCGACGGCGAGAGTGCGGGACCGGGGCTCGCGGCGTACGGGGCCACCCGCGTCCTGTGGGTGGAGGACCCGGCGCTGGAGGAGTTCCTGGTGGCCCCGAAGGCCGAGGCTCTGGCCCAGGTGGCGGCCTCCCTCGACCTGGCCGCGGTGCTGCTGACCTCCGGGGCCGAGAACAAGGAGATCGCCGGGCGGCTCGCGATCAAGCTCGGCGCGGGCCTGGTCACCGACGCCGTCGACATCGCCGGCGACGGCACGACCCGGCAGTCGGTCTTCGCCGGCAACTACACCGTGGAGTGCTCGGTGACCCACGGCCCGGCCGTCATCACCGTGAAGCCGAACGCCCTGACCGCCGAGCCGAGCGAGGCCGCCGGGACCGTCGAGCACGTCGCCGTCACCATCTCCGACGCCGCCCGGACCGCACGCATCGTCAGCCGCGAGCCCAAGCAGGCCAGCGGTCGGCCCGGGCTGACCGAGGCCACCATCGTCGTCTCCGGCGGGCGGGGGACCGGGGGGAACTTCTCCGAGGTGGAGCAGCTGGCCGACACCCTCGGTGCGGCCGTCGGCGCCTCGCGGGCGGCCGTGGACTCCGGCTGGTACCCGCACTCCTACCAGGTCGGTCAGACGGGTCTGACCGTGTCCCCCCAGCTCTACATCGCCGCGGGCATCTCCGGGGCCATCCAGCACCGCGCCGGGATGCAGACCTCCAAGGCCATCGTGGTGGTCAACAAGGACGCCGAGGCGCCGATCTTCGCCCTCGCCGACCTCGGCGTGGTGGGGGACCTGCACACGGTGCTGCCCGCCGTGACCGAGGCGCTGCGCCAGCACGCCCCCTGAGCGCGTCGACCGGCTTCACCGCCTGCGGCAGACTGGGGCCGTGACCCGCAGCTATCTCGACCACGCCTCGACCACCCCCATGGTCGCGCCGGCGGTGGCCGCGCTCACTGCGGAGCTGACGCAGGTCGGGAACCCCTCCTCGCTGCACGGCTCCGGTCGCGCCGCCCGGCGGGTGGTGGAGGAGGCCCGGGAGCTCATCGCGGACCGCCTCGGCGCGCGTCCGGTCGAGGTCATCTTCACCTCGGGCGGAACCGAGGCCGACAACCTCGCCGTCAAGGGCGCGTTCTGGTCCCGCCGCGAGCCGCACCGCCGGGAGGTGCTCACCACCACCGTCGAGCACCACGCCGTCTCCGACGCGGTGGCGTGGCTCGCGCAGAGCGCGGGGGCGGAGTGGGTGCTGGCCGACGTCGACGAGATCGGACGGCTGCGCCCCGAGGAGCTCCGGGCCTGCCTGACCGAGCGGACCGCGGTGGTGTCGGTCATCTGGGGCAACAACGAGATCGGTACGGTGCAGCCGGTCAGCGAGGTGGCCGCCCGGGCCGCCGCGGTGGGCGCGGTGTCGCATAGCGACGCCGTCCAGGCCGTCGGTCACCTCGAGGTGGACTTCGCGGCCAGCGGCCTCGACCTGCTCACGGTCACCGCCCACAAGCTCGGCGGCCCGAAGGGGGTCGGGGCCCTGCTGGCCCGCCGGGAGACCGCGCTGACCTCGCTGCTGCACGGGGGCGGCCAGGAGCGTGACGTACGCTCCGGGACCCTCGACCCCGCGGCCATCGCCGGCTTCGCCGCCGCCGTGGACCTGGCGGTGGACGGGCGGCCGGCCGAGGAGGCCCGGCTCCGGCGGCTCCGGGGCGACCTGGTCGCCGCGGTGCTGGCGGCGGTCCCCGACGCGGTGCTGCAGGGCACCCTGGACCCGCAGCTCAGCCTGCCCGGGATCAGCAACTTCGTCTTTCCCGGCTGCTCCGCCGACTCCGTGCTGATGCTGTTGGACGCGGCCGGGATCGACTGCTCGACCGGGTCGGCCTGCTCGGCGGGGGTGTCCCAGCCCAGCCACGTCCTGATGGCCCTGGGCCGGAGCGAGGTCGAGGCGCGGTCCGCCCTCCGGTTCTCCCTGGGGCACAGCTCGACCACCGCGGACGTGGCGGCCCTGGCGGCGGCCCTGCCGCAGGCCGTGCTGCGCGCGCGGGCGGCGGCCGCGTACGCCTGAGCTCCCGACCGTCCGGATGCCCGGTTTCCCCCGTCGACCTGCGAAACTGGGCGGGACCCGGGGTGCCGGGCAGACGGTCGGCGAGAAGGTGGGGGCATGAGGGTTCTGGCGGCGATGTCGGGCGGGGTGGACTCCGCCGTGGCGGCGGCCCGCGCGGTCGAGGCCGGCCACGACGTGACCGGTGTGCACCTGGCCCTGTCCAAGAACCCCCAGTCCTTCCGCAGCGGGGCCCGCGGCTGCTGCTCGAAGGAGGACGCCCACGACGCGCGAAGGGCGGCCGACGTGCTCGGCATCCCCTTCTACGTCTGGGACCTCTCCGACCGCTTCGCCGCCGACGTCGTGGACGACTTCGTGGCCGAGTACGCCGCGGGTCGGACCCCCAACCCCTGCCTGCGGTGCAACGAGAAGATCAAGTTCGCCGCCGTCCTCGACCGGGGGGTGGCGCTCGGCTTCGACGCGGTCTGCACCGGTCACTACGCCCAGCTCAGCCGGTCCGCCGACGCGGTGACGATGCACCGGGCCGTCGACGAGGCCAAGGACCAGTCCTACGTCCTCGGGGTCCTGACCCAGGCCCAGCTCGCCCGGTCGTTCTTCCCCCTCGGCGGCTCGCGCAAGAGCGAGGTCCGGGCCGAGGCCGAGCGGCGCGGCCTGGCCGTGGCCGACAAGCCCGACAGCCACGACATCTGCTTCATCGCCGACGGCGACACCGCGGGGTTCCTGGAGCGGCGGCTCGGCCGCGCACCCGGGGACGTGGTGGACGAGTCGGGGGTCAAGGTCGGCGAGCACACCGGCTCGCACCGGTTCACGATCGGCCAGCGCCGGGGCCTGCGACTCGGGGTGCCCGCCGGGGACGGGATGCCGCGCTACGTACTGGACATCTCCCCGGTCACCAACACCGTGACGGTCGGCCCGCAGAGCTCGCTGGAGGTCCGGGCGATCGAGGGTCGGCGGCCCACCTGGACCCAGACCCCGACGATCGGCTCGTGGCGGGGCCTGGCCCAGGTCCGGGCCCACGGGACCCCCATGCCGGCCGAGATCCGTCTCGACGGTGAGGTGCTGCGGGTGGCCCTGGAGGAGCCCGCGACCGGGGTGGCCCCGGGTCAGGCGGTGGTCGTCTACGACGGGAGCCGCGTCGTCGGCTCGGCCACCATCGCGGCGACGCGCGCATGAGGACGCCGGGCTCGGTGCTCCGCGGCCGCGACGACGTACGCGTCTGGGCGGGACGCTCGTGAGCGACCTCGAGGCGGTCAGGGTGACCAACGTCGGGTCCTGGCCCGGCGTCGACATGGCCGACGCGCTCAAGATCGCGTTCGCGGAGTGCCCGGAGCTGCCGTACCTGCCCGAGCTGCCCGCCCGCGGTGCCCCCTCAGGTCTGGTCGGTCGGTCCACCGCCGTGCTGTCGGGCCTGGCGCTCGATCTGCAGCCGGCCGGCTGGCGGCTCACCGACGCCTCCGGTCGCGACCACCGGCTGGCGCGCTCGACCCTGCGGACCGATCTGGACCTGCTGGAGGAGCACGCACAGGGCTACGCCGGTCTGTTCAAGGTGTCGGTCGCCGGACCGTGGACGCTCGCGGCGATGCTGGAGCGTCCGCGCGGTGACCGGATGCTGGCCGACCACGGAGGTCGGCGGGACCTGGCCCAGTCCCTGGCCCAGGGGGCCCATGACCTGCTGGCCGAGCTGCGCCGACGGCTCCCGGATCTGCGGCTGGTCCTGCAGCTGGACGAGCCGCTGCTGCCCGCCGTGCTGGCCGGCGGCATCCCCACCGCGAGCGGGTTCTCCCGGCACCGGGTGGTGGATCTGCCCGAGGCCAGCGCCGCGGTGGCCGAGGTGGTGGACCGGGTCGACGCGGTCGGCGACATCCCGGTCGTCGTGCACTGCTGTGCCGCGGGCATCCCGGTCGAGGTGCTGCGGCGGGCCGGGGTCCGGGGCTTCTCGGTCGACCTGGACCAGGTGGTCTCGGCGACCTGGGACAAGCTCGGACCTGCGCTGGAGGACGGGCTGTGGGTCGGGATGGGCGCACTGCCGGCCGTGGGGCCGGGCCCGATGCTGAGCCCCGAGGAGGTCGCCCGCCGCACCCTCGCCCCGCTCCGGGCCCTCGGGCTGGAACCCGAGGCCTCCGCGCGGATCGTGCTGACCCCCAGCTGCGGGCTGGCCGGCGCCACGCCCGACCAGGCGGTGCGCTCGCTGCGCACCCTGGTCAAGGCCGCCGAGATCGTCACCGACCAGCTCGCCGACTGAGGGCGCCGACCGCCGTGCGGCAGAATGACGCCCGTGCAGACCTCTGAGGCCCGTCCTGTCAGGGACACCGTGCAGATCAAGCAGCTCCGGATCGTCTCGACGCTGCTCTTCGCCTTCGCGATCGCCCAGGCGGGACTCGGCTCGGGCTACCTCGACGACATCAAGCCGCTGTTGGTGGCGCACGCCACCAACGCGTTCGCGGTGCTCGTGCTGGCCGTGATCTCCACCGTGCTCGGCTACGGCTTCCGCCGGGTCGGCGGCCCGTCCTGGGCGTTCTACCTCCCGCTGGCCCTGGTCGTGCTGGCCGGGGTCCAGATGGGCCTCGGCTTCGCCGAGGTCAAGGGCACCCACGTCTTCGTCGGGGTCCTCTACCTGTGCACGGTGACGACGTTCTGCTCCTACGCCTGGCGCCATCGGCCGGCCCCGGTCCCCTCCTCGTCCACGGTCTGACGCGGAGCCGGGTCGGCTCGGGCCGCAACCGTCAGGAGCCGACCGGTCGTCGGGGGACGCAGCGCCAGTCCTGGGCTCGGACGAGAACGGGTCCGGCCCGGCGTCGTCGGCGGTGGCCGCCGCGACCGACAGGTTCTGTCGGCGGCCCTCGCTACTGTGTCGGATGTGGCTCACGACGACGACCCCGCTCCCGACCTCCCGCCGGTCTCGGCGGGGGACCCGGCCGCGGTGCAGGCCCCCAGCCCGGACGCCAGTCGGCAGCACGCCGACCTGACCGACCGGCTCAACGACGCCCGCTGGCGCTACCACGTCCTGGACGCCCCCACCATCTCCGACGGCGAGTTCGACGCCGCCATGCGCGAGCTCACCGCGCTCGAGGCGCGGTTCCCGGCCCTGCGCACCCCGGACTCTCCGACCCAGCAGGTCGGGGGGCCACCCTCGACCACGTTCGCCCCGGTCGAGCACCTCCAGCGGCTGCTCAGCCTGGACAACGCCTTCACCCTGGAGGAGCTGCAGCGGTGGGCCCAGCGGGCGGTCCGTGAGCTGGGCGAGAAGCGGCTGGAGCAGTCGGGCTACCTGTGCGAGCTCAAGGTGGACGGGCTGGCTCTGGACCTGATCTATGAGAGCGGACGGCTGGTCCGGGCAGCCACCCGGGGCGACGGCCGGGTCGGGGAGGACGTCACGGCCAACGTCCGCACCATCGAGGTGATCCCGCAGCGGCTGTCCGGGCCCGCCGTGCCGGCGCTGCTGGAGGTCCGGGGCGAGGTGTTCTTCGCCGTGGCCGACTTCAGCAGGCTGAACGAGACGCTGGTGGCGGACGGCAGGGCGCCCTTCGCCAACCCCCGGAACGCCGCCGCCGGCACGCTGCGGCAGAAGGACCCCCGGGTGACCGCGTCCCGTCGGCTGGGCTTCGTCAGCCACGGGGTCGGCGTGCTGGACGGCTACCAGGCCGACCGGCTCTCCGACGCGTACGAGGCACTGGCGGCCTGGGGGCTGCCGGTCAGCCCGCACCGCCGGCTCGCCCGCGACCTGGCGGAGGTCTGGAGCTACATCGAGCGGTTCGGGGCCGAGCGGCACTCGGTCGAGCACGAGATCGACGGGGTGGTGGTGAAGCTGGACGAGCGGGCGGTCCAGGACCAGCTGGGCTCCACGTCGCGCTCCCCGCGCTGGGCCATCGCCTTCAAGTACCCGCCGGAGGAGGTCACCACCAAGCTGCTCGACATCCAGGTCAACGTCGGGCGGACGGGCCGCGTCACCCCCTTCGGTCTGATGGAGCCGGTGCAGGTCGCGGGCTCGACCGTCGGGATGGCCACCCTGCACAACGGGAGCGAGGTCGTCCGCAAGGGGGTCCTGATCGGCGACACCGTGGTCCTGCGCAAGGCCGGGGACGTCATCCCCGAGATCGTGGGGCCGGTCGTCGACCTCCGCGACGGCACCGAGCGGGCGTTCGTGATGCCCACCCTCTGCCCCAGCTGCGGGACCGAGCTGGGGCCGGAGAAGGAGGGGGACGCCGACCTGCGGTGCCCCAACACCCGGTCGTGTCCGGCGCAGCTGCGCGAACGGCTGTTCCACCTGGCCAGCCGGCAGGCCCTCGACATCGAGGTGCTGGGCTACCAGTCGGGGCAGGCGCTGCTGGACGCCGGGCTGCTGGTGGACGAGGGCGACCTCTTCGACCTGACCGCCGAGCAGCTCGCCCGCACCGAGTTCTTCACCACCAAGAGCGGGGCGCTGTCGGCGAACGGGCGCAAGCTGCTGGCCAACCTGGAGGTGGCCAAGACCCGGCCCCTCGACAAGTTCCTGGTCGCCCTCTCGATCCGTCACATCGGCAAGGGGGTGGCCCCCGATGTCGCCGCCGCGTTCGGCGACATCGACGCGCTGGCCTCGGCCACCCCCGAGCAGCTCGGCGAGGTCGAGGGCATCGGACCGACCCTGGTCAGCGCCATCAGCGAGTGGTTCGAGGTGGACTGGCACCGCGAGATCGTGCGCAAGTGGCAGGCCGCGGGCTGCGTGATGCGGGACGAGCCCCGGGAACAGCGGGACCAGACCCTGACCGGGCTGTCGGTGGTGGTCACCGGCTCGCTGGAGGGCTTCACCCGGGACTCGGCCGCGGAGGCGGTCACCGCACGGGGCGGCAAGGTCGCCGGGTCGGTCTCGAAGAAGACCTCGTTCGTCGTGGTCGGTGACTCGCCGGGCTCGAAGTACGACAAGGCGGTCGCCCTCAAGGTGCCCGTGCTGACCGGGGCCGAGGCGTTCCGGGTGCTCCTGGAGCAGGGTGCGGAGGCGGCCGAGGCGATCGCCACCCGCGGTGCCCCCGAGTAGCCCGGCCGCGGTCGGGCGGGCCGCACCCGGGGTGGGTTCTCACGACCCTGCGGCCCGCCCGGCCCCGGGCGGTTCCGGCTCGGGCGGTCCAGGCCGAGATCTTCCCGGGTGGTTCAGGAGCCGAT
>JAOPXW010000239.1 GCA_025964935.1 Friedmanniella sp.
CGGCCAGCCCGGCCGCCCCGTCGGTGGCCACCACCAGGACGACCCGGTGTCCCTCGGCGGCGGCCCGCGCCAGGGTGCCCCCGGTGAAGAGCACCTCGTCGTCGGGGTGGGCGTGGAAGGCGACCAGGGTGTACGACACCCCCAGAGCATAGGAAGGTCGTTGGGCCTGCACTCAGGTAACGCGCGGCATGATGTTGTCGAGGAACCGGTGAGGAGGGGGAGGATGCGGCGGCGAACGTGGGGGCGGATGACCGTCTCGGTGCTCTTGTCGGCCCTGGCCGTCTCCCTCGTCGCGCTCGTCCCGGCGGCGGCCGGCACCACCTGGACCGGGGTGCTGGTCTCCCTGCAGGCGGTCTCCTGGCTCAGTCTGACCCTCCTCACCGCCCTCTGGCTCGTGGGCCTGGGCTGCTACTCGACGTCGCTGGCCGCGTCCCTGCCGGGGCTGTCCAACCGGCGTGCCCTGGTCCTCAGCCTGACCGGGAGCGCGGTGGCCAACGTGCTGCCCGTCGGGGGAGCGGCCGGCATCGGGCTGAACTACGCGATGATCCGGCAGTGGGGCTTCAGCCGGGCGGGCTTCGCGGCGTACACCACGACCACCAACGTGCTGGCCGTCCTGACCAAGCTGATGGCGGTGGCGGTCGCCGCCGTGGCGCTCGGCGTCTTCGGCGACACCGACCTGCTCTCGCCCCAGATGGCCGGGCTGGGTCTCCTCGCCCTCGTGGTCACGCCGGTCCTGACCGCGGCCGTCCTCAGCCCCCACGTCGGATCGGGGCTGGGCCGGCTCACCGACCGGCTCGTCGCGGGCGCCGGGCGGCTGCTGCACCGACCCTGGCGGAGCCGTCTGGGCGTACGGCTGCCCGACCTGTCCCGGACGACTGGAGCGCTGCTGCGGGCGGAATGGCCGACGATGACGCTGAGCAGTGCCGCGTACGTCGGGGGCCAGGCCGCCCTGCTGTGGTGCTGCCTGCGCGTCGTCGGTCTCGACCTCCCGGCCGAGGCGATCGTGGTGGGCTACGCAGCCGACCGGCTGCTCACCCTGCTGCCCATCACCCCGGGTGGGGTGGGGGTGGTCGAGGCGGGAATGACCGCGGCGCTGGCGGCGTTGGGTGGTCCGGCGGACGGCATCGCCGCAGGGGTGCTGCTCTACCGCGGGTTCACCTACCTGCTGGAGATCCCGGTCGGCGGCGCACTGACCGCGGTCTGGCTGCTGCAGAACGGGGCGCGCAACGGGCGTACCCCCCTCACCTCGGAGCGGGAGCCTGTCGCATGAGAATCCTGCACGTCTCGGACTGCTACCTTCCCCGGCTCGGCGGGATCGAGCTCCAGGTCCACGACCTCGCCGCCCGTCAGCGGCAGGCCGGGCATGACGTCCAGATCCTCACCGCCACCCCGCCCGCCGCCGACCCGGATGCTCGCGTCCGCTCGGTCCCCAGCCTCCGGGGGCTGCCGACCCCGGCCGGGCTGTCCGAGCTGGCCGACGCCGTCGCCGTCGGGGACTTCGACGTCGTGCACGGTCACTCCTCGCTCGTGTCGCCGCTGGCCTGGGCAGCGGTCCGGGCCGCCCAGCGGCACCGGGTGCCGGCCGTCCTGACCATGCACTCGATGGCCCCGACCGGGCTGCTGGCCGGCCCGCTGGGCCGGCTGCTGCAGCCCGCGGCCGACGCCGCCCTGCCCACTGCGGTGAGCACCGCCGCCGCCACCGCCCTGCACCGGGCCCTGGACGAGCGGCCCGTCCGGGTGCTGCCCAACGGCATCGACCCGGCCCGCTGGCGGCCCCGGCACGCCCGCCTCGACACCCCGGTCCTGACCATCGTGTCGGTGATGCGGCTGGCGGCCCGCAAGCGTCCGCTGCCGCTGCTGGAGATGCTGGTCCGGATCCGCCAGCTGGTGCCCGCCGACCAGCCGCTCCGCGCGGTCCTGGTGGGCGCCGGGCCGCTGCAGGCCTCGGTACGCCGCAGCATCGACGCCCTCGGCCTGAGCGGGTGGGTGACCCTGTCGGGTCGGCTGACCCGCTCCGAGATCCAGCACCTCTACGAGCAGTCCGACCTCTACCTCGCGCCGGCCCGGCTGGAGTCGTTCGGGATCGCGGCCCTGGAGGCCCGCTGCGCCGGACTGCCCGTGATCGCCATGAGCGAGGGCGGGGTCGGGGACTTCATCGCCGACGGCACCGACGGCTTCCTGGTCGACTCCGACGACGACATGGCCCGGGCCGGGGCCGCGCTGCTGCGCTCACCGGCGCGGCTGCGTCAGATGCAGCGGCACCTGCTCGCCACCGAGCCACCGGTCACCTGGCCCGCGGTGCTGGAGGCCTGCCTGGAGGCGTACGACGCCGCCGCGCAGGAGCGCCGCCCGGCCCCCGCCGTACGCGACACCCATCGTCGGCTGCCGGCCCGCCGGTAGTCCCCGCCCTCAGCCCCTAGGGTCGGTCGCCCGCTCCTGGGCGGCGATCCGGTCCAGCTGGCCCGGGGTGGCCGGGCCGGTCACGACCACCGAGGACCCGCCCAGCAGCAGCGGGCGGAGCAGCGCCAGCGACACCGTGGCCCACGGGGTCCTCGGGCGCAGCAGCGTACGTCGCGGCTCCCGGTCGGTGCCCGCCTCGGCCAGGGCCCGGGACAGCAGGTCGGCCTGGGTCAGCTGGTCGCCGTCGCTGCGCCAGGCCGGGGCCAGACCGGACTGCGGGACGGCGGCGTACGCGTCCGGCTGGCTGCGCACCTCCAGCCCGAAGTCGATCACGCCGGTGGGGGGTGCGGCGGGCAGACCCAGCCCGAGTGGGTGCAGGCTGCACGCGACCACCTCCACCCCGGGGCGGACCGCGGTGGGCCAGTCCGGACCGGCCACCACGAGCGCGGCGTCGGCGGCAGTGGCGCCGGGGGCGGGCACCGTGACCACGGCGCCGACCTGCCAGCAGGCCAGCTCCCAGACCAGCGTGACCCAGTGCCCCGGGTGGCTGACGGCGAGCGGCAGCTCGACCACGGCGCCGGCGTCCAGGAGGCACTCCTCGACCAGCAGGTTGGACGTCTTGTCCACCCAGTTCGCGAACGTCACCCCCGACAGCTCGGTGCGCTCGCCCGCGGCCAGGTCGTAGTAGGTCAGCAGGGGGTCGGAGCCGGCCGTACGGGCACGCGTACGGAGCAGGTCGGCGGTCAGGGGGCTCACCCCGCGATCCTAGTCAGGACGGCGTGCGCGCGACCGGGCCCAGCTGGTGGGCCGGGCGGGCGAGCGCGCCCAGCGGTCCGCCGACGCCGATAGCCTGTCCTGCATGCGATACGTCCTCATCCTGGCCGGCGGCTCCGGCAAGCGTCTGTGGCCCCTGTCCCGGCAGGACATGCCCAAGCAGCTGCTGAAGGTGCTGGGCGGCAAGAGCCTGCTGCGGATCGCGTTCGAGCGGCTCGAGGGCGTGGTCCCGGCCGACCACGTGCTGATCTGCACCGGCGCGGACTACGCCCACATCGTGGCCGCCGAGCTGCCGGAGGTGGACCCCGCCAACATCCTCGGTGAGCCCGAGGGCCGTGACTCGCTGAACGCCGTCGCGTGGCCGGCGGCCATCCTCGCCGCCCGGGACCCCGACGCCGTGGTGGCGGTGGTCACCGCCGACCAGATCATGCACCCGGTCTCGGCCTTCCAGGCCGCGCTGGCCGAAGGCTTCGCGGTGGCTGAGGAGCACGCCGACGCGCTCGTGACCTTCGGGGTCGTGCCGTCCAGCCCGCACACCGGCTACGGCTACCTGCGTCGGGGGGCGGGGCTCGAGGGTCACCCGGACGTCTGCGCGGTCGAGGAGTTCAAGGAGAAGCCGGACCGCGGCACCGCCGAGGAGTACCTCGCCTCCGGGGAGTACTGGTGGAACTCCGGGATGTTCGTCTGGCGGGCCGCCACCCTGCTGGGCCAGCTCGCCGACCTGCAGCCCGGCATCTACGCCTCGGTGCTGGAGCTCGCGGCCGAGCCCGAGCGGCTGACCGAGATCTACCCCCAGCTGCTGAAGATCAGCGTCGACTACGCCGTGATGGAGCCGGTGTCCCAGGGCCGCGGGACTGCGCGGGTCGTGGCCGTCCGGCTGCCCATCACCTGGCACGACGTCGGCGGGTTCGCCTCGCTGGGGGAGCAGCTGCCCCGGGACGAGAACGGCAACGCCACCCAGGGCATGAACGTCCTGGTCGACGCCCGCGACAACCTGGTCATCAACAACGCCGAGGACGGGCGCGTGGTGGCGGTCGTCGGCCTCACCGACACCGTCATCGTCCAGACCCCGCAGATCACCCTGGTCTGCCCGGTCAGCGAGTCCGAGCGGATCAAGGAGCTGGTCGCCGAGGTGACCGGCCGCCTCGGCCGCAGCTACGCGTGACTAGGTGGAGCCTCCGGCTCGCGCTCCCGAGGCTCGCCGGGTTGGTGACAGGTGAGCGGTCAGCAGGGGGGCTCAAACCCCGGATTGTTGCCACCAGTGGAGGCCGGTTGCTGGATTGACGCCTTGGATTCAAGATGTCGATGCAACAGGTTCGGTTGGTTCGGACAATAGTCGGTGGATGACCTCGGCTGGTGTTTCGAATGCGAGGCGCTTGCGGGGTCGGGAGTTGAGCTCGGCGGCGGCTTGGTCGAGCAGTCCGGGTCCGTAGAACGACAGGTCGGTGCCTTTGGGGAAGTACTGGCGCAGGAGGCCGTTGGTGTTCTCGTTCGTGCCGCGCTGCCAGGGGCTGTGGGGGTCGCAGAAGTAGATCGGCATCCCAGTCTGGGCGGTGATCATGGTGTGCAGGGCCATCTCGCTGCCCTGGTCCCAGGTCAGGGACCGGCGCAGCTGGTCGGGCAGCCGCCCGATCGCGGTGCTCATCGCCGCCGATACGGTGGCGGCGGTGTGATCGTGGGGCAGATGCAGCAGCAGCACGAAACCGGTGGTGCGTTCCACGAGGGTCCCGATCGCGGACTGGCAGGCGGCGCCGAGGATCAGGTCGCCCTCCCAGTGCCCGGGCACGGCCCGGTCCAGGGCCTCGGCCGGCCGCTCAGCGATGTTGACCATCCCGCGCAGCTTCGGGTGGGACTGGCGGCCCTGAGGCTTCCGGCGGGTCCGGCCAGTCCGCAGCGCGTCATTGACCTGCCGGGCCAGCTCCCCGGTCGGGCGGACGTAGAGCGCCTGGTAGATCGTCTCGTGCGACACCCACATCTCCGCATCCTCGGGGAAATCCCGCCGCAGCCGGCCCGCTATCTGCTCGGGGCTGTCGCGGCGGGTCAAGCGTGTCACGACCTCAGCGAACAGTCGGCTGCCCGGCACCAGCCGCCGCGGACGCCCGGCCCGGCCCCGGTTGCGGCCCACCCGGTCCTGGGCGATCACCGCCCGATAGCGGCCCACCCTCTCGGTCTGTCCCCGGGCCAGCTCGCGGGTGATCGTGGACCGGTGCCGACCCAGCAGACCCGCGATCCGGGCCGGGCAGTAACCGGCCCGGGCCAGCTCCTCGATCCGGCACCGGTCGGTGACGACAACACACCGGTGCCGGTCGTGACCGCTGCCTCCAGCTCAGGATCGACCACTCGAGGACGCACCCCGCCAGCCTGCGCCAGCCACAGGGAGCCCGTCTGCCTCGACACCCCCGCCGACCGGGCCGCCGCCGCAACCGTGGACCCCCGGCCCAGCCCAGCCCAGAACCGGCCCCGGACCTCCGCACTGGCCCGGCCACCCCACGGCCGCCCCCGCCGCCGTTCCCGACCCAACGCGACCGGCCCACCGACCTCGGCCAACCACCGATACCCCGTCCAGTGCGACACCCCCACCGCCCGGGACGCCGCCGACACCGAGGCACCCGCCCCCAGCCTGGCCCAGAACTCCTCCGACGCATACAGCCGTGCATTCACGATCAACACCCCTCGATCAGGTGTTGCACCCATTCCTTGAGTCTGGCCGGCCCGGGGTCGGAGCGGGCCGAGCACTCGCGTCGCGTTCTCAGGGTGCGGGCGGCCCACCCAGCAGCGTGAGCAGGTCCGGGCGCTCGAAGAACGCCGCCGCGCTGCGGGCAGTCGGCGACCCGAGATCGGGATCGGCCCCGGCCGCCACCAACACCCGCACCACGTCCTCGTAGCCCTTGAACACGGCGCCGGCCAGCGGGGTCTGCCCCCGGTCGTTGACCAC
>JAOPXW010000229.1 GCA_025964935.1 Friedmanniella sp.
ACCAGGGCAGCAGCCGTTCCAGCGGCGCGAACGCCAGCCAGCACACGACCGTCGGGGCGAAGTGGATGTAGAGCAGCGCGACCGTGAAGACGTGGAACCCGAGCCAGAACAGAGCCGCAGCCAGCAGGGCCCGGCCGCGCAGCCAGAGCACGACCACCGAGCTCAGCTCGGCCGCGAACGACATCCACTGCATCACCTGGAGCACGGCCGGGTGCGGCAGCAGGAGCTGGCCCAGGCCGTGCGGGCGCCGGACGATCGCCCAGCTGAGGATGGCGCTCTGCGGCCAGCTCGTCAGGCTCCAGCCACCGCTGCGGATCTTGGTCAGGGCGGAGAGGAAGTAGGTCGCGATCACCGCGATCTGGATGCACTTCAGCGCCCAGCCGGCCTGGGCACTGCGCTCCGCCGAGGACCAGCGGCCCCGCACGACCCCGACCGTGGGCAGCACCCACAGGGCCACCACCAGGGCCAGGTGGTCGTGGTCCACCTTCCCGAAGCTCATCCCGATGGCCGCCCACCACGTGAACCCGGCCGCGACCACCCAGCCGGCCAGCCGCGGCAGCCGGTTCGCCGCCGCCACCAGGCAGGCGAGCATCAGGATGACGTAGAGGGTGAGGGTCAGCGGCGGGCTGGGAGGGGGTAGGTGCAGCACCCGGGCCAGCATCAGCGGGGAGTAGAGCTCGGGGCTGTGGCTGAGGGCGATCGGGTCCCGCACGATCAGGTGCAGGTCGAGGATCACGAAGACGTACAGCACGCTCCGCAGCACGGCCACCCGCGCCTCGGGCCGGACCGGGGCGAACCAGCCGAGCACCCGTCCCAGCCTGGTCACGCCGGCACCCGTCACGCCGGCACCGTCCAGGTCTGCAGCTCGACCGTACGCGCTGGTCCCGGCCGACCGTCGGTGAGCGTGATCTGGTCCTGGACCAGCCAGACCTGGCGCAGCCTCGGCTCGTCGGGGTGCCGCGCCGTCCAGCCGTCCGCGACCGTGTGCAGCAGGCTGGGCTCGGCCACGATCTCGGGGATGCGGGCCTCCACCTCGGCCCGGCTGATGCCGGCGGTCTCCACCTGCAGGTGCAGGTCGATCCGTCGGCCGTCGGCCAGCCGCCCCTCCACCCGGGTGATGACGACGGTGTCGTCGTGGGGCGGCGAGAAGGCGTACTGGGACAGCGGACCGAAGGGCCAGACGTCGTCGCTCATCCGCAACGACCCGTTGAACAGCAGACCGATCCCGACCACCGCCAGGGCCACCCGCCAGGACAGCGACCACCGGCTGATGCGCCGTACGCCCTGATCCATCGGGCGATTGAACCACACCGGCCCGCCCTTTGGGTCCAACCTCCTCGCGCCGGTTCGCCAGCCGGTAGCGTGGGACCATCTCCCCTGGTCAACCGACTGACCGGGGGCTGTCCGCCCCGGGGGGCGGAGCCCTGACCCACGTCCGAGCCGGAGGACAGCACCATCAGCAGCCCCGCGACCGCGCCCGGTCCCATTCAGATCGTGCACGTCGACCTCGACTCGACCGAGGGCGCGGTGGCGGCCCGGCCCGGCTACGAGCACGCATGGCTGGTGGGCTGGCGCGCCGGCGTCCCGCAGGTCATCACCGAGCTGGAGCGCGTCGACTCCGACAGCGTCGACCGGGGGGTCCGCGCCCTTCAGGAGTCCGCGGGCAGCATGACCGCCGCGGCGGCGGCCGTCCCCGACGACCGGCTGCCCCGGATCTCCGTGGTGGTCCCCACCGTCGTCCAGCGGGTGGCCGACCTGGCCGCCTGCCTGGACGAGCTCGGCCGGGTCGACTACCCGGACTTCGAGGTCGTCCTGGTCGACAACCGACCCGTGCTCCCCCTCGACGACCCGCTGCCGGGCCTGCTGGCCGGCCGCCCCGGCGTCCGCGCGGTTCGGGAGTCCACCCCCGGCATCTCCGCCGCCCGGAACGCCGGCACGGCGACCGCCACCGGCTCGGTGGTCGCCTTCACCGACGACGACGTCCGGGTCGACCGGCGGTGGCTCCGGGCTCTCGGCACCCGCTTCGCGACCCATTCTGAGGTGGTCGCCGTCGGGGGGCTCATCCTGCCCGCCGAGCTCGAGACCCCCGCGCAGATCTACTTCGAGCGGTTCTACGGCGGCTTCGGCGGGGTCCGCAGCTATCGACCCGCCGTCTTGTCCACCGGGCGCGGACTGCGGGGTCGGGCCACCGTCGAGGTGCGGGACGAGGGCGGGGAGCACCTGAGCTCGTTCGCGCTCTACGGGGCGGGTGCCTACGCCGCGGGGGCCAACATGGCCTTCCACCGCTCCACCCTGCTGGCCATGGGCGGCTTCGACCCCGCGCTCGGCACCGGGACGCCGTCGCGCGGCGGCGAGGACCTGGCCGCCGTCATGATCGTGCTCTGGGACGGGGGCGCGGTGGCGTACGAGCCGGGTGCGGTGGTCTTCCACAAGCACCGGGAGCAGTACGACCAGCTCGTCCACCAGCTGCGGGGCAACGGGCTCGGCTTCACCGCCATGCTCACCTCCCTGGTGACCCACGACCCCCGTCACCTGGTGGGTCTCGGGCTCCTGCTGCCCCTCGCGGTCCGTCGGATGGGCGCTCAGACCCTGGGCCGCCTGAGACGCCGCCCGCAGCCCCCGGCACCCGACCTCGCGTCCGTCCCCGTCGTGCCCGCCAGCACGCACGGCTACCCCCGCGGCCTGGTCGCGCACGAGCTGCTCGGCATGCCCCAGGGTCCGCTCGCCTACCTCCGCAGCCGACGTCGGCTGCGCCCACGCCACGCTGCCCACGACCCCGACGCAGTCCGCCTGTGAGCCCCCGCACCGGCCGCCACCACCTCTGGACCAGCCTGGTCGAGGACGTCGACCTCGCGGCCCGCCATCTGGTCCTGGTGACGGTCGGCGGCTCCGTCGTGGTGCCGCGCTTCGCGCGGAAGCTCCTCTACCGGGCGACCGGCGCGCACCTGGCGTCACCTCCCGGCGCCGGCTTCGTGTTCCGGGGCAGCGGTCGCCACCTGACCCTGGGGGCCGGTGTGTACATGAACGACCGGGTCTCCATCGAGGCGCTGGCCCCGGTCACGATCGGGGCCGGGTCCGCGCTGGGCATGGAGGTCCTCATCCTGACCAGCCATCACCCGCTCACCCCCGACGGCCGCTGGCAGGAGGCGGCCGAGGGTCGTCCGGTCAGCATCGGGGAACGGGTCTGGATCGGCGCCCGGGCGATCATCCTGCCCGGCGCGGTGATCGACGACGACGTGGTCGTGGCGGCCGGCGCCGTGGTCAGCGGCCACCTGCGCTCGGGCGGGGTGTACGCCGGGGTGCCCGCCCGCCGGATTCGCGAGCTGACGGCCCCGACGCCGGCCGGGGACGCCGCGGCGGACGGCTAGGGCCGAGAACCCCGCGGGTTCAGGTCAGCCGGTCCAGGCCCTGCGGCAGCCGCTCGGTGGTCCAGTCGAGCTCGCGGACGGCGGTGTCGAAGGCGTACCGGTCGGTCATGCCCGCGACGTAGGTGACCGCGGCCCGGACCGCGCTCGGGGTGCCCGGGTCAGCGTCCGGGGGCCCGGGCAGCAGCTGCGGCCGTACGGCGTAGTGCTCGACCAGGGCCTGCAGCACCTCGACCACGGCCCGGGACTGGGCCAGGGACGCGGGGCGGACGTAGATCTGCTCGTAGTTGAAGGCCCGGAGCGCGGCCAGGGCGCCCGCGGCGTCGCGCGGCATCCCCACCTCACCGTGGGTGTCGATGGTGGCCACAACGGCTCGGACGAAGGTGCTGAGCTGCTCGCGCCGGGACCGCCCACAGACTCCGACGACCTCGGCCGGCAGCGCTCCGGGGGCGACGATGCCCGCGTGCACGGCGTCCTCCAGATCATGCGCGCAGTAGGCGATGCGGTCGGCCCAGCTGACGATCTCGCCCTCGACCGTGGTGGGGGCGGGGCGCGACCAGGAGTGGTTCCGGATCCCGTCGAGGGTCTCGCGACACAGGTTGAGGTCGGTGAGCACGACGTCGGCGCCCCACGGGCCGTGGTCGTAGCCACCCGGGACGAAGGGGTCGAACGCGTCCTCGCTGGCGTGGCCGCCGGGCCCGTGGCCGCAGTCGTGTCCCAGCGCGATGGCCTCGACCAGGGCGACGTTGACCCCGCTGGCCCGGGCGATGGACGTGGCGACCTGGGCCACCTCGAGGGCGTGGGTCAGCCGGGTGCGCTGGTGATCGGTCGGGTAGACCACGACCTGGGTCTTGCCGGCCAGCCGTCGGAACGCGGTCGAATGCACGATGCGGTCCCGGTCGCGCTCGAAGCAGGTCCGCTCGGGATCCGGCTCCTCGTCGACGGCACGGTGGCCGGCCCCGACGGCCAGGGTCGCTCCGGGCCGGAGCAGGGCCCGCTCGCGCTCCTCGCGCACCTCCCGGCCCACGACGGGGGCGGGGCCGACCTCGGCCCGGGAGCTGGCGTGGGCCCGGACGAACGCGCCGCCGGGATGCCCGGCCATGGTCTGCGCCCAGGCGCGGGTGCGGTCCGACACCGGCTCCCGGTCAGCCACCGGAGACGCCCACCTCGGCCTCGGCCAGGTCCAGGTCGCAGCCGGAGGTGTCGTCCAGCCAGCCCTCGGGCAGCGCGACCCTCTCGCGGGGGGAGCCCTGCCGCCCCCGGGGACTGCCCAGCTCGGTGGTCGGGAAGGCGACATCGGGATCCAGGGTGGCGAGCAGGTCGTCCAGCTCGGCGAACGAGGAGACCATGGCCAGGGCGCGACGGACGTCACCGCCGACCGGGAAGCCCTTGAGGTACCAGGCCATGTGCTTGCGCAGGTCGGTCAGCCCGTGCCGCTCGTCGGACAGCCCCGCCAGCAGCTCGGCGTGCCGGCGCAGCATCGCGGCCACCTCCCCCAGCGTGGGCAGGGTCTGGCCCCGGCGGCCGGCGAAGGCGTCGGCCAGGTCACGGAACAGCCACGGCCGGCCCAGGCAGCCCCGGCCGATGACCACCCCGTCGGCGCCGGTCTGCTCGACCATGGCCAGGGCGTCGGCCGCCTCCCAGACGTCACCGTTGCCCAGCACCGGGATGTCGACGCTCTCCTTCAGCCGGGCGATGGCGGACCAGTCGGCGCGGCCGGAGTAGGACTGCTGTGCCGTACGGCCGTGCAGGGCGATGGCGGCGCAGCCGCTGTCCTGGGCGATCCGGCCCGCGTCCAGGTAGGTGAGGTGGTCGGCGTCGATGCCCATCCGCGTCTTCATGGTCACCGGGACGCCGTGCCGGGCCGCCGCCGCGACGGTCGAGCGCAGGATCGACCCGAGCAGGTCCCGCTTCCACGGCAGCGCCGCTCCCCCACCCTTGCGGGTGACCTTGGGCACCGGGCAGCCGAAGTTCAGGTCGACGTGGCCGACGCCGTACTCGGCGCAGAGGATCTCGGTCGCCCGCCCCATGATCGTGGGGTCGACGCCGTACAGCTGCACGGAGCGGACCCGCTCCCCCGGGTCGAACGCCAGCATGGCCAGTGTCTTGCGGTCGGCCTCCACCACCCCGCGGGAGGTGATCATCTCGCAGACGTACAGCCCGGGCAGGCCGGCGGAGGGACCACCGTCGAGGCCCGCGTACGCCGAGCCCTGCTCCCGGCAGAGCTGACGGAAGGCCGCGTTGGTGATGCCGGCCATCGGTGCCAGCACCACCGGCGTGGCCAGCTCCAGGGGACCGACCCGCAGCGCCGGGCCCGCGCGGACCTCCGGCGGCTGGGTCGGGAGCGCGGTCAGCACCCCACCAGGCGGGTGGCCAGGTAGTCACGGACCGAGGACAGCCCGACCCGCTCCTGGGTCATGGTGTCGCGGGACCGGACGGTGACCGCATCGTCCTCCAGGGTGTCGAAGTCCACGGTCAGGCAGAACGGCGTGCCGATCTCGTCCTGGCGGCGGTAGCGACGACCGATGGCCTGGGCGTCGTCGAAGTCGACGTTCCAGTACGTGCGCAGCTCGGTGGCGAGGTCGCGGGCCTTGGGCGAGAGGGCCTCGTTCCGCGACAGCGGGAGCACCGCCGCCTTGACCGGGGACAGTCGCGGGTCGAGCTTGAGCACGGTCCGCTTGTCCACCCCGCCCTTGGTGTTGGGGGCCTCGTCCTCGGTGTAGGACTCGATCAGGAAGGCCATCAGGGAGCGGGTCAGACCGGCGGCCGGCTCGATCACGTACGGGGTGTAGCGCTCGTTCCTGGCCTGGTCGAAGTAGGACAGGTCGGTGCCGGAGTGCTCGGAGTGGGTCTTCAGGTCGAAGTCGGTCCGGTTGGCGATGCCCTCCAGCTCGCCCCACTCGCTGCCGGCGAAGCCGAAGCGGTACTCGATGTCGACGGTCCGCTTCGAGTAGTGCGACAGCTTCTCCGACGGGTGCTCGAAGTGCCGCAGGTTGTCCCGCGCGATGCCCAGGCCGGTGTACCAGTCGGTCCGGTTGTCGATCCAGTACTGGTGCCACTGCTCGTCGGTACCGGGCTCGACGAAGAACTCCATCTCCATCTGCTCGAACTCCCGCGTGCGGAAGATGAAGTTGCCCGGCGTGATCTC